>JAQBYJ010000163.1 GCA_027622555.1 Verrucomicrobiota bacterium | reverse complement strand
TTAAACGCCAAAAGAAATCTCATAGATATTAATTTAGATGTCTCTATTTTAGACCGAAAATCGATAAGCGTTGGTTTAGCTTCCCTCGTCTTGTCAGCGCTTAGTTTTGGGCCCGTTTCTATAACTACCCACATGCACGATAGATATCTCGTGGCATCTTTGGCTTTCTCTCTTTTGTTTATAATTTTATTTGTCGCCGCCATTGGTTTTTTTAAGCTCACAAATGCTAAAAATAAATTAATATCAATATGCCTTTTATTAGTTATATTGGTTAATGGTTACTTAGTTTTTGAAAAAACGAATACTACCTACTTTAGTCGACTCAATCTACAGAATTTTTTAAGTCAGAATTTTCAGAATGTCGCAAAAAAATGGCCGGAAAAGTCTCAAGTTGTTGTTTTGTGGTCTAAAGGGGATTTTGTAACTCCAACGGGTGGCTATAATCATTGGAGCACATGGTATTTAAAATTTATTTCTGGGCGGGATGATATTATAGGTCTTGTTGGGCCCCAGTCTTCAATTTCAAGACTTCCTTTCGTAAAGAAATACAAAGACCATGACTCCGAATATTGGGAGTTAAGAGGCAAACGAAGTAGCCGAATTCGGATGAAGGGCCTTGAGAAAGACCGCCCGACTTTTGTATATCAAATTGATGAAAAAGGAAATTTCTCTTTATATGATGGGGTTGTATTTATGCTGGAGAAGCCTGTTTTTATCCAAGCAGGCAAAAGCTTGCTTGAAGCCGAGCCATACAGTCCGGCCAAGCAGCGGCGAAATACTTTCATCTGGCCATACCCAAAATATGACCCCTCTACTACTAAAAATGAGTCAGGTGCGACTCAAAATGCTCCAAAAGCACAAACGGCGCATTTCGAAAAACAGTCCGACACAAAATATCTCTACCGTCACGACCCCGAAGCCAAGCAACGCTTGTGGATTCACCGCATAGAGCATGCCACGGACTCGGGCGAAACTCTGAAAGCCTCACTCAAGGTGAGCAGCACCAAAAAGATGAGCCTCTCGGCCAGTTTGGCGCGTCACGACACGAATGAACCCTACGAAGGCACGGCCCGACAGATTGTCTTGGAGCCCGGCGTGGAGACCCTGATCGAAGTGGCGCACACCTTCCAGCAACCTCGGAAAAATCTGAAAGTTCAGCTCGACATCAAAGAATGCGATGGGGACACTGCGGAACTTGATATCCGGCAAATCAACGTGGCCACAGCAAAGTAAAAAATTATTAGATGCCCGTCATTGGAATGACTGAATGTGAAATCTTTGATGGCAAACGATTCTGATTAAGTTTTGGTTTGTTTTCCTGAGAAGAAATTAATCTTAATTTACTTATAATACTACAAGCGGATTAAAAATTATGTTTAAACATACAAGTGCACTTGTTGAATCTGAGCAAATCGGATACGGCACCAAGATATGGGCATTTGCCCATATTTTACCGGGCGCGGTCATTGGGAAGGATTGCAATATTTGCGACGGGGTGTTTATAGAAGGCAATTCAACGCTTGGTGATCGTGTCACCGTCAAGTGCGGGGTTCAAATCTGGAGCGGGGTTCACCTCGAGGATGATGTCTTTGTCGGCCCCAATGCCACATTCACCAATGATCTCTTTCCGCGCTCCAAAGACCACTCCAAACCCATTTTGGAAACGCGTGTATGCCAGGGGGCGAGCATCGGGGCTAACGCCACGATTCTGCCGGGAATCACGATCGGCCGCAAGGCGATGGTGGGTGCCGGGGCCGTGGTCACGAAGTCCGTGCCACCTTACGCCAAAGTGGTGGGCAATCCTGCACGCATCGTGGGGTATGCAAATGCCGGGGAGCAGGCAACCATCAAACTTCAGACCACCCAAGACAAGGCGCTTGGTGCGGTGCCTTTCGGCGTGGGCAAGGCCTCGCTCCACAGGTTCCCGTTTGTGGAGGATTTGCGTGGCAATCTCTCGGCTGGCGATTTTGAAAAAGAGCTTCCTTTCCAGCCCAAGCGGCATTTTCTGGTTTTTGGTGTCCCCGGGAAGGAAGTGCGCGGCGAGCACGCGCACCGCAAGTGCCACCAATTCCTGATCGTGCCCCATGGTAGCGTGGCTGTGGTGGCTGACGATGGCAACAAGCGCCGCGAGGTGTTGCTGGATCACCCAGCCCTGGGCTTCTACTTGCCACCGCTCACTTGAGGAATCCAATACAAGTATTCAGCGGATGCCGTGTTGCTGGTTTTTGCCTCCCACCCCTATGATTCTGCTGATTACATTCGGGACTACGATGAGTTTTTAAAAATTCTGGCCGACAGTGAGGAGCAACCATGAGCAAGATTCCTTTTCTACAACTTGGCGATGCGGTGGCGGAACAACGGGAAGCCATCGATGCGGCCATCCGGCGTGTGCTCGACAGTGGCTGGTATTTGCTCGGCCCGGAACTGGAAGCCTTCGAAAGCGAGTGGGCGGCTTGGTGCGGGGCTCGACACTCCGTGGGCGTGAGCAATGGCTTGGATGCCATGCATCTGGTTCTTCGAGCCTGGGGGATTGGGCCGGGTGACGAGGTGATCGTGCCTTCAAATACCTACATCGCCTCTTGGTTAGCGGTGACCATGGCGGGAGCAGACCCCGTGCCTGTGGAGCCGGAGTGGGATACCTGCCTCATCGATCCCAAGGAGATCGAGGCGGCTATTACGCCCAGAACCAAAGCCATCATGGCCGTGCACCTTTACGGCCACCCTTGCGACATGCTGGAGATTGTTGCCATGGCCCGTCGGCACGGCTTGAAGGTGATCGAGGATGCAGCGCAAGCCCATGGGGCTGAGATCGCGGGTCGCCGGATCGGGGCGCACGGTGATGCAGTGGCCTGGAGCTTTTATCCCAGCAAAAACCTCGGGGCGCTCGGCGATGCCGGGGCGGTGACCACCAATGATGAGGCCTTGGTGAAATCCCTCAAAACACTCCGCAATTACGGTAGTGCGGTCCGCTATGTGAACGAGGTTCCGGGTTACAACAATCGCATGGAAGAAATACAAGCCGCGATTTTGCGTGTGAAACTCGGCAGCCTTGAGGAATGGAATGCCCGCAGGGAAGACTTGTCCGCGAGATACCAAGCGGCATTTGCGAATCTTCCTCTAACCACTCCGGTTGTTCGCCCTAGGGCCAAGCACGCCTGGCATCTCTATACCTTTCGCCACTCGAGGAGGGATGCCATTCGCGAGCATCTGGAAAGGGCACGTATCGGCACGCTCATCCACTACCCGATCCCGCCTCATCAGCAAAAAGCCTATGCGCATCACAAAGTCGCCAGCCAAAGTTTTCCCATCGCCGAAAGAATCCACCGCGAAACCTTAAGCCTTCCGCTGGGGCCGCATCTTGCCACAGCCCAACAGGACCGGGTGATTCAAACCGTGATTAATGCCCTTGAGGTAATCCTCTAATTAGACAATGCCAAAACTTTCCATCGTCGTTCCCGTTTATTTCAACGAGGCCTCGCTTCTTCATTTGGAAAAGGCCTTGGTCAACCTCGAGCGCGATCTTGCCGCGACCGGGGTGGAAATGGAATTGATCTTTGTGAATGATGGATCCCGCGACAAATCCTTGGATATCTTGCAGGAAATCCAATCCCGTCGCCCTAAGACGATCGTTCTTAACCACCTTTCAAATCAGGGCTCGATGGTGGCGATTCAAACCGGTCTCAAGTATGCCCGCGGCGATTGCTTCACTTATCTGGCTGCCGATCTGCAGGACCCACCCGAATTGATTGTCGAAATGGTGCAGGAATGGAAAATGGGCCAGCGGTTTGTGGTTCGAACGCGATCCTCGCGGCAGGATCCGCTGGTGACCAAGTTTTTTGCTTGGTTGAATTATCGGATGGTGCGCTTGCTCATTATGCCGAGCTACCCGGATGGAGGCTTCGATATGGCGATTATGGATAAGGTATTTCTGCCCCATTTGCTTCGCTGTGGCCACAACAAGAATCTGGCCATGTTTGCATGGTCTCTGGGAATTCCGGCAAAAACTCTCACCTACCATCGCCGCGAAAGGGAGCACGGGAAATCGATGTGGACATTCCGAAAAAAAATCAACTATTTCATAGATTCCAGTGTGGGATTTTCTGTCAAGCCCATGCGCTTGGCGACCGGCATCGGTTTTTTCATCGCCTTGGGATGTTTCGCTTACGCCACAGTCGTGGTTTTGGGAAAGGCTTTGGGATTAATTGAAGTGCCCGGCTTCGCAGCCCTTGCGGCCCTACTGGGATTCCTGAATGGATGCGCTTTTATTTTCCTTGGCCTACTTGGTGAGTATGTCTGGAGAATTTACCGAGAAATGGACCGTCATGGGGAGGCGGTCGTGGAGGAAATCACGGCATTCGAACCTCGCCAGACTAAAGAATGACCAAACAGAATTTTCCCGGCGGGTTTACAAATCATGACGAGCGCTTTGAAGAGCGCGCGGAAATCATTCGTGAAAAGGGCACGAACCGGGCCCGGTTTTTCCGGGACCAGGTGGATAAATACTCCTGGGTGGATGTGGGGTCGAGCTTCGTGATGAGTGATGTGTTGGCGGCGTTCCTCTATGGTCAACTCGACAAGTGGCAGGAAATCCAAGCCAAGCGCCGAGCGATCTGGGAGCGGTATGACGCTGAGTTGGCGCATTGGGCGGCGGCGAATGGAGCGCGGCGGCCGGTAGTGCCGGAGCATTGCGACCAGGCTTGGCACATGTATTATTTAATTATGCCATCGCTGGAAGCGCGGACAAAGTTTATTTCGCGTCTCAAGGAGAGTGGTATCACCTCTGTTTTTCATTACCTTCCCTTAAATAAGAGTGAATATGCGACAAAAATGATGAATAGCGGATGGGGGATAGCGGATTGTCCTGTGACAGAGGATGTTAGCGATCGAATCGTGCGCTTGCCGTTCTATACGAGCATGAAAGAAGAGGATCACAACGGGTCTCCATTTTTCGGGGCAATCTCACAGTAATAATAAACAAACGGACGAATATCTTGCGTTCAGGCAAAGCACTTATGCTAGGATTATTCCTAAGATACCGTCTGTTACTACCCTAAGGAATATTCTCTATGTCCCATCCATTTAAGACTGCCTGCGCGGCAATTGCACTTTTTGGCTGCCAAGCGCTTACAGCCCAAGAGGTCATCGATTTCCACCGCGATATCGAACCCATCTTGCAGGCTCGGTGTTTAAGTTGTCACGGTCCCGATGAGGTGGAATCCGATTTTCGAGTGGACCGCAAAGCTACGCTCATCGGAGGCGGTGGGTCTGGCATTGAGACCATTGTCCCCGGCAATCCGGCAGAGAGTTACTTGATCGAATTGGTCAGAGAACAGGACGAAGAATATAGGATGCCGTACGAAGAGGAGGCACTCCCCGAGGAGGAAATCGTTCTATTGGAGAAGTGGATCGCCCAAGGAGCCGTTCTTCCCGATGACTTTGAAGAAGACGCAGAATTGCCCGAAGTCGAGCACTGGTCATTGCTACCCGTCAAGCGGCCAGAGGTTCCCTGGGCAAAAGGAATCAATAATCCGGTCGATGCCTTTCTGCGAGAGAAGCTCGATGAAAAAGGACTGGCATTTAACGCACCGGCCGATGCCCGAGCGCTCATCCGACGCACGTCAATACTGCTGACCGGCCTACCGGCCACCCCCGAGCGTATTGAAGCATTTCAGCAAGCTCACGCCAAGAACGCTGACCTGGCATTTGAGAGTCTCGTGGACGAACTCATGGAATCTGAACCCTTCGGAGAACGCTGGGCACAACACTGGCTCGACGTCATTCGCTGGGCAGAGACCAATGGATCCGAAGCGAACCTCTACCGCAAGAACGCCTGGTACTACCGTGACTACGTAATTAACGCCTTTAACGAAGATAAACCCTATGATCAATTCCTCCTCGAACAATTAGCGGGCGATCAACTGGGCGTCGGAGAAGCCACGGGATTTCTCGTTGCGGGACCGCATGTTCCGACTGCCACGGTAGGACGCGAACCATCCGCCATTAGGCAGGCCCGCGCAGACCGCATGGATGAGATCATGCAAACGGTGGGCGCCTCCCTCATGGGCATGACCGTGAGTTGTGCGCGTTGCCACAATCACAAGTTCGATCCGATATCGATTAAGGATTACTATTCACTAACCGCCGTCTTTCAAGGCGTGGAATTCGGAAGCCGGTATCCAGAGCTTGATGAAGACAACCCGCTTCTGGAAACCCAGGAAACGCTGACCCGAAAAATCGAGAAGGAACGAGCAAAACTCCGCGCACAAAATCAAGCCTGGGAAGAAGACTGGACCGGCTGGAACGAATTTTATTTTCCGGCTACGAAAACCAAGGCCATGCGTCTGTCATTTCACACCCAGTCGGTCGGTGTTGAGGAGATCGAGCTCTATGGTGACCAAACGGGAGAAACCAACCTGGCGTTCTCCGGCAATGGCACCCTTGCAAGAACCGACGATTCGATGACTCAGATCCGCGGTGAGGTGTTCTTTGCCAATGACGGCGTACTGAGCACTAATCGCTGGCGATCCAAAGCGCCTGACGAAACACAGGCAAAGCCTTGGATCATTCTTGAGTTTGAAGAACCGCAATCGGTCGATCGTCTGGTCATCAGCTCTAACAAACATTACTATCTGGAAACCGACTATCTGACCGCCTACACACCTGAGACGAACTTCAAATACACCCTTGAAGCCCAACTCGAAGACGGAAGCTGGCAGGCGATCGCCACTAATACCCACCAACCGGAAGATCCGGGACTCCTAACATCGATTGAGCGTATCCACGATATGGTCATCCAACTCAACGAGCAAGGACCGCAGCCCAGCTTTGTAGGCCAGTTTATCGAGCCAGTTACTTCCTATGTTTTTCATAGGGGCAATCCTGAGAGTCCGCGGCTCGAAGTCGCACCGGCCGGTTTCGATATTCTGCAAGGCGATCTTGGTCTTGAAACTTCATCTCCAGATCCTGAACGCCGTATACGGTTTGCCGAATGGATTATCAATCCTGAACATCCGTTAACAGCCCGTGTCATGGCCAATCGGATATGGGGTCACCTATTCGGATTGGGTATTGTGCCCACACCCGCAGACTTCGGAACCGTGGGGGCGCCCCCCACCAACCAAAAGCTTCTTGACTGGCTTGCTGCCGAGTTTGTGAACCCTACCCTATCCGACGCAACTCCCTGGTCAGTGAAAGGTCTTATTAAAACCATCTTAATGACAGACGCTTACCGACAATCAAGCGCACCGAGGGAAGAAGCCTTGGCGGTTGATGGATCCTCCCTTTACCTCTGGCGATTTCCGCCCAGACGGGTCGAAGCGGAAGTTATTCGGGATGGTATCCTCCTCGCATCTGGAAAACTCGACCCACGCCTTGGCGGCAAGAGCTACAGAATTCACAATGAAAAAAAGACCTACGCTCAATGGGAAGTTGTGGACAATCACGGTCCTGATACCTGGCGGCGGATGATCTACCAGGAACGCATGCGCCGTGTAGACGACCGAAACTTTACGGCCTTTGACTTTCCAGACTGCGGACAGATTAACCCAAAACGGCCCGTATCCACTACACCGTTACAGGCGCTCAATCTCATGAACAGTCCGCTTACGGTGCAGCAGACTGAGCTAATCGCTCAACGCGCTGTCGCCGAAACCGACGGTGGGCATGAAAACGCGACTCGCAGACTATTCCAAATCATACTGGGGCGTGAGCCTACTCAAGAGGAACTAGACGCTTCCCTCGAAGTTGCCGAATCAGGCGGCCTGCAATTGGTCAGCCGCTCGTTAATCAATTCCAACGAATTTGCATTCCTGCCATGAACAACCCAGAAGAAAAAATTTCCTTTCACGGCCGTCGTTTACTAAGCCGCCGTGGTTTCCTCGGACAAGCGGGCATGTCACTTGGTGCGCTATCATTATCTCAGTTGATCGCAAAAGATGAAGGCATGTTTGGCAAGGCGCCGATTCGACCTAACATCGATTCGAATAATCCCTACACACCCAGGCCCTCTCACTTCCCGGCTCAGGCGAAACAGGTGCTGGTTATCTACTGTCCTGGCGCAGTCAGCCATCTCGACACGTTTGACTACAAGCCGGCACTCTTCGACATGCACGGTAAGAAGCCACCCAATCTTCCAGCCGTCACCTTTGAAGGCCCGAGTGGAAATATAGCCAAACCGTTCTGGGATTTTAAGCCCCGGGGTCAAACGGGTAAAATGGTGTCCGACCTCCTGCCCAACCTGGCTGAGCAAGTGGACGACTTTTGTTTCTTTCACTCCTTAACCACACAGACGAGCGCTCACCCGCAAGGGGAGAACTTTATGAACACCGGTTTTACCATGGAAGGGTTTCCCTCCTTTGGTGCCTGGGTCACCTATGCGCTCGGCTCTGAAAACGAAGAGCTCCCTGCATTTGTCGCGATCAATGACCCACGCGGCCTGGCCCGTTCCGGAAAAAACAATTTTGGAAACGGGTTTCTACCTGCAGCATTTCAAGGCACCGATTTCAATGCCAAGAACCCACCGGCGAATCTCGTGCGACCCGAGGGATTTTCCGCCCACGACGATAAGAAAACGGTCGACCTGTTACAGCGATTTAATGCGCAGCACATGGAGCAATACCCAGGTGACGCAGACTTGGCGGCTCGCATCGCGAGTTATGAACTGGCCGGCAAAATGCAGACCTCTGTTCCGGAGGTCATGGGCATCGAGAATGAACCGGAATCCATTCACAAAGAATATGGCACCGATCAAGGCAGCGATCTGAAACGCGAATACGCCAAGAACTGTATCCTCGCACGACGTCTGGTTGAAAAGGGCGTGCGTGTCGTGCAGCTGTTTAACGGTAGCGACCCTTCCGGTGGCAACGGCATAACCAATTGGGATTCTCATAGCGATATTTTGAAAACCCATGCGATGCAGGCGGAGATCATGGATCAACCGACTGCAGCCCTCATCCACGACCTCAAGCGCCGCGGACTCCTCGATCACACCTTAGTCGTCTGGTGCACCGAGTTCGGCCGGATGCCCTTCTTGCAAGCGAATGGTACCGGTCGCGATCACAACCCGGATGCCTTCACCTGTTTCATGACCGGCGCCGGCGTGAAGAAAGGGTTCAGCTACGGCGAAAGCGACGAGTTCGGCTTCAAAGCCGCCGTCGATCCCGTCACGGTCTACGACTTCAACGCCACCCTCCTCCACCTCATGGGCCTCGATCATGAACGCCTCACCTACTACCACAACGGCATCGAACGTCGACTGACCAACGTGCACGGTCACGTGGTCAAGGATGTCCTAGCATAGGCACAATTATTCTCAAAACACAGGGAAAGTCATTAAAGCGTGTGAATAACCTGTGGATATCAATTTATTGCTGTAAGTATACATATGTTCACTATTCTGCGGAGTGTGCAAATCTTACCGACCCCGCCAGGCCAAAGCCTCTCCACTCTGGCAATGCCTGAAATCCTCTCTAGACGATTTCTTTCAAGTTTATCCCACCCAGTACCAGCCCACGCTGGGAGCGCTCCGGCAAGAACTGGAGGACGCCTTTAATCGCTTTCTGCGCTGCGGTGACCTCAACCAAGGCTTCCTGCGGGTCCGTTGCGACCATTGCGACCACGTTCCGAGCCCGAAGGGCGACAAGACCGGATTGTGGAGCAATACCGGATCATACCTGCTTCCCTTCACCTGCAAGCAACGCGGTATCTGCCCTACCTGCCATCAACGCCGCACCGTTGATACCGCACAAACCATCTCCTCCGAAATC
>JAQBYJ010000162.1 GCA_027622555.1 Verrucomicrobiota bacterium | reverse complement strand
GCTTCATCAAAAAAGGAAGGTTGATAGCATTTCATATATAACCTTCTTATTGTATATAAGCAACTGACTGTCAATGAGTTAATTTATCAAAGTGCCCTTTAGTATTTAGATGAATTTAGAATGAGCTGCTGATTACTTGCATGCTGCAAGTAAATGAAAGATTACTTACTTGCAAAATGCAACTAAATTTTTAATGGTTTTAAAAATGCCCACTGAAACAAGACCTTGCCGATCTGAATGCCCGATAGCGAATGCGTTGGATATTGTTGGTGACCGGTGGACGCTTGTCCTCATGCGTGACCTGATGTTTCGCAATTTGCATGAGTACAAAGAGTTCCTGGAATCTCCCGAAGGGATAGCGACCAATATTTTATCTGCGCGACTGAAATCTTTGACCGAAGATGGAATTATTAAGAGCATCCCCCACCCGACCAATGGGACCAAAAAACTGTATTACCTAACAGAGAAAGGGAAAACCCTGATGCCTTTGCTCATTGAAATAACACTTTGGGGAACCGAACAAATCCCTAATTCGGCTGCCCCACCTGAAGTGATATCCGCGATGCGAACTAATCGGGAGCTGTTTTCACAGCAGATGTTGGAGATCCTCAATTTGTGGGAAGAGGAGTATCTGAGAGCTACACTCTAATTTTGAGCAACAGCTTTTTAAGGATCCTAAAAAGGATGACCTTCTTGAAACGTCAACCCTCCGATTTGATCAGGGATGCGTATTCCAGAGCACCGAAAACGAGGCTTTGAAATTCAGCTACTTCTTCGGCCAAGGATGGAGTATTGGCCGCAGGCTCGATAGCTTCCATCGCTTTTACGGGTTCTTGCAAGATCATGTAAGTCATGAACAGATCACGATAATACTTAAATTCCGTCGGATCCAATTCAACTGCGGTGTGCAACATATCTGCTGCAAGCCAACGTACGTTTTTGCTCTCTGAGCTGAGATCTTCAATGGGGCCTGCAAATTCAAGGAGTTGGGTAGCAAGACGGTATTTTTCTTCAGCTATTAGTGCGAGCTCTGGAGAAGTCACTTGAGGTTCTACTTCTTCCATTTCTGGCTGTTCCTCGGCGACTGCCAGTGTTTCATCCGGCTGCTCAGCGTCTGGGGTAGTTGTAGAAATTGAGCTGGAAGATTCGCAACCAGCAAACCCAATCAAAAGAATCCCTAACAAAGCTACTTCTATTTTTCTTAGCACTTTAAAGATACCTAAGTTGAAAAATAAAAAGCGCAATAAAAGATTACAAAATTCCAAGGATTGACCTGGAGCGATTACACAAAGAGACTGAAATTCGAAAAGTATCCTGAGTCATGAAGCAATCCCGTCGTAAGTTTATTCAATCAACCGGGACCGTCGTTGGAGCGATGGCGGTTCCACAATTTCTCACCGCGAATTCGCATTCGGACAAGCCGACTAAGAAGCTCAACATCCTCTACTTGTGCTCTGACCAACAGCATTGGCAGGCGCAGGGAGATGTAGATCCATTCTTCGACACACCGCACCAAGACGCCTTAAGAGAAAGATCGACCGTTTTCGAAAACGCGTTTTGTACAACGGCACAATGTTCGCCGAGTCGGTCGTCTATGTTGACAGGCTTCTACCCGCATAAGACTGGAATGATGAATAACAGTAATGCCTCGGGTGGATCAGATATAACGCTCCCAACTATTGGAGCTCATCTTCAAACTGCCGGATTCAAAACAGCCCTATTCGGAAAATGGCATTTGGGAAATGACCCAACAGGCAACGCAGGATGGGACGAGGAAGTTAAGAAAGGTCCCGACGAGAAGACAACCGAGCGGGGTCTGGATTTTCTCACACGCCATACTGAAAATGAAAAACCGTTCGCGCTTTTCCTCATGTATTTAGACCCCCACGATATTTACCACTACAAGCCTGGAATAAGTGTAGTTCACACCGATGACGTAAAATTATCTGACTCGTGGAAGAAACAGAACTTTGATTCGGTTCCGAAAGTGCACCGGGAATTTATGGAGGACAATCAAGGGGAGTTTATGGTAAATGCCGACGAGGAAACCTGGAAAGGATACCGCGACTATTATCGGCAAAAAGTAAAACTGTATGACGACCACGTGGGTAGGGTCGTTCAGAAGTTAAAAGACACGGGTCTATGGCAGAATACTATTGTTATAAATACTTCAGACCACGGGGACATGGACACCTTTCACCGGCTCATTTTCAAAGGTCCGTTTATGTATGACCATATGCTTCGCATCCCTATGTCCATCCGCGTCCCCGGAATCGCCGGAAAAAAGACGGATCATCAATGGGTGAATGTGGACACTGTACCGACCTTGATGGAACTGGCCGGAGCTTCTCCTTTGGAATGCGACGGGGAATCGGCGGTATCGGTGGTTACAGGAAAGGGTTCCTCAAAAGACCGGGACTATGTTATCGGCCAATACTACGGAAAACAAACCTGGGTGAATCCCATCAGGACCATTCGAACCCGCGAGTGGAAATACAATATCTACACCGAATGGGGGGAGGAACTTTACCACCTGGTGGAAGATCCGGAAGAGATTGTTAACCTGGCGAATTCCAAGAAGCACAACGATATCAAACAGGGTTTAAAAAAGAAGCTGGATGATTGGATGGAAGCTCACAACGATCCGTTTTACTCCTTCACAACGACAAAACTCGATAGAAAAGAAGCAGCAACGATTTTGAAAGGAAGCGCGCAGAAGAAGTGAGGTTCGTTTACCGGGTAACTCAACTCACTTCATTTCTTCTAATGCATTTATTACCATACTATTCGTTAGGATTTCCGAGAGGAGGATAGGCTCTTCTTTGCCGGGGAGATAAATGACATTGAGTGGCACTGCAGATTTGCCGTACTTTGCAAGTGCGTCTGCAATAAGGGGATTTTTGTTTGTCCAATCTGCTTTAAGGGTAACAACCCCTTTCTTTTTAAATACATCCAACACTTGCTGAGACGAAAGCACATTGCGTTTGTTAATCTGGCAAGTTGCGCACCAACGTGCGGTGAAATCAATGTAGATAGGTTTATTATTGGAGCGGAGTTGAGCTACTTTTTCTGGCGACCATGGTTGCCAGGATTCATCTCCTTTTCTTGTCCCTAATGCTCCAGCTGAAATAATGATGATAAGCGCCGCAAATTTTGCACGAGTGCGAATCTTGTCTTTCTGCGAAACAATGCCCCATCGCCCGTAGACCCATGCTGCCATGCTAATAAGGGTAAATGCGAAAAATATATTGAGAAACTGTTCGTCATCGACTTGACCGCTCAGAACCCAGAGTAGGTAGCCGACAGTTGCATACAACGGAAAGGCAAGGAATTGCTTGAACGACTCCATCCATGCGCCGGGCTTGGGGAGGTATCTTACGAGGTTTGGTGCGGCGGAAAGGAGGAGGTATGGGGCACTCATGCCAAGTGCAATCATCGTGAAAACACTGAGTGTGCCCATTGTGCTTAATGTAAGCGTAGCTCCAAGTGCAACACCAAGGAGGGGAGCAGAACAGGGAGTTGCGGCAAGCGTAGCAAGCACGCCGGAAAAGAAAGTTCCTGATAATCCAGAACGTGAAGCAAGCGATGATCCTGTGGACATCACGCGCTCACCAACAACAAATACACCGCTCATGTTTAGTGCGAGCAGGAGAAAGAGTGCCGCGATCGCCAAGACAAATAATGGTTCCTGCATCTGAAACCCCCAGCCAGCTGATTCTCCTGTGCTACGTATAAAAATAAGTATGCTAGCCAGAACAAAGAACGAAATCAGTATACCAAGCGAAAATACAATACCATATATGGTGATTTGCCTACGGTCCTCACCCGCAAGATTCGCAAAACCAAATATTTTGATCCCAATTATAGGAAACACACAGGGCATAAGATTGAGTATGAGGCCACCGCCGAATGCGATAAGCAGAATGGAAAATGTGATTTTGGAGGAAATTGGCTGGGTAGTAGAAACAATGGAAGCCGTATCATAGTTTGACCCAAGCTCGTCATTTTCAGAAAACGGAAGATCTATTTTCAAAGCTTTATAAACCCCATCTGAGTCCCAGCCAGATTTGGAGGCCAACACTCCCTTAAACCGGTCTTTCCCTTCATCGGGTTCGTACTCACTTTTCGGAAGGATTAAGGTGAGTAAGCGACCTTCAGCAAGAAAAGTTCTTGGACCTGCGTTGGATACCCAACCGTCCAAAGTAAAATAAGTCGTATCGTGGGTTTCCAAATCAAAACCTTCAGGAGCAAGCACACTGAGCGCGAAAGATTCTCCATTATCGACCACTTTCATTTCCCAACCGTCCAGTTGTTGGGGCAATGCTTCACGGGTAGAAGAAATCGCTGAACCATACCGGCTTCTTTCGGTTTCTTTTGAAAGCTGAAGACTTAATTTGAGATCGGCTGAACCAGGGATACATGCCTCTTTGCACGCCAACCAATCTACACTGGCGGAGAGGTTAACGGTGTCTCCGGAATTTAAATCTTCTGACACTTCCAAATCTACGAGAAGAAAAACCTCTTTCTCATAGGCAAAAGAAATCATATCAAAATAATTGATCCACTGGGGAATAGGCCATTGAAGAGGCCCCGCTGTTATTCCCTCTGGGAGCTTCCAATCCACGGTGGTCGGCAAGCCGGAATCGCCAGGATTTTCCCAATAAGTATGCCAATGGTCCGCCATTTCAAGTCGTATGGCGACCGTGTTGGTTTTTCCTGGAATGAGTGTCTTATTTTCTGAAACCAGTTCTGCTGAAACTTGATCCGTACGGACAATCTGGCAAATTGCTGTTTGAACGCCTGCTACACAAAAGAGCAAAACTAGGGGAAAGATACTAAATTGTTTCATAGAGTATACAATGGGACTGAATCCAGACGGGTTTTATTTCCAGCAATTATCGGAGTATCATACAAATTATAAATTAGACTGAAACAGATTCGCACGCCTATTCAGGTAACAAAATGGCCGGAAAATCAAATTTTCCGGCCATTGGTATGAGATTCTTTCTCAAGATTTCTACTTAATTTTAATTTGCCGCGGCTTGGTCGCCTCAGTTTTAGGGATTGTAAGAGTCAAAATACCTTCCGCCAGCGAGGCTTGGATGCCAGCCTGGTCAACATGCTCGCCCAATCGCAGGCGAAGTTGATAGGTACGATCCCGCGATTCACGATGAAGCGTTTTCCACGACTCTGGTCGTTTGGATGCCACGACACCTTCAAGAAGCAGTTCTTTATCTTCCACGGTCAGATTCAAGTTCTCCTTGGAAACTCCGGGAAGCTCAACTTGAACAACGGTATCTTTGTCAGATCTGTCGACGGTGTACCTTGGCTGATAACATACGGTAGCTTCTGCCTTGTTAATGGGTGTATTAGTACATGTGAGTTCTGTTTTCATAATATTAATAGAATTGGGATATATTAGCTTTTAACTTCGATCTGTAGTGGTTTGGTCGGTTCCGCTTTCGGAATGGTGACTGTCAACACGCCATTGTCGTATTTGGCTGCGACCTTTTCGGATTTCACCGAATCCGGCAGCGAAACAGAACGATGGAAGGTAACCTCGGAGGATTCACCCTTTTCGGCTATTTGACGTGCCCCTTTGAGTACGAGGCGGTCCTTCTCCAACTCCACAGTGATTTCCTTGCGGTCAAATCCAGGGAGTTCTGCTTGGACGAAGTAGTTTTCTTCATCTTCAAACAAATCAATCGCTGGTCGATAAGCATTGGAATCCCAATTGAACAAGGAATTGTAAGAGGACAACATTGGAGAGGGAGTGTTGAAGAAAGATTCAAAATCTCCCCATAGTTGATGATTGGTGTTTGGATATCTTCGAGTTAAGTATTTCATAATTTTCTCTTGGTTAAGGTTAAGTGTTTGATAACCTAACTCTGCCAGAATCGTACCAACAATGTATTTGAAACCTAAGCGTTGTTTAACAATGACTTACAGGAAATCTCATGAATTTATAATGCGCCAACATGTCGCAATATAGATTTCCAATGTGCGCTCTTGTATAATTGCGTCACACTGACGCAATATTCCTTAATCTACAGGGGTCTTTATACCAGGAAGATCTTGGCGAACCTGATCCATGGTTAGTCTGAAGCTGTCAACGGGTAGACTATAGTACCGGACAACATCAACAGGGGCCTTAACAAAACGGGAATCCACGAAACCCTTAATATTTAGACGCACGCGCGTATCTTTGTTAAGTTCATTGGGAGGCAGAATATCGATATCGAGAGAAGAATCCTGCAAATTCGAGAGGGCTTCATCCACCATGCTGTAACGATCATCGGCCTCCAGGAGGTTTTGATCATTCTCGGGGCGGAAAATTTTTAGGTTCATAAATCCAAGTTCACCTTCGGGAGAATAAAGATGACCACGACCCAAGGAAAATTTGTTTTCTTTTAGATCCCATTGAAAAGGTACCACGCCGGAAATGCTTCCCTCAGCTATTCCGATCACTTTTGGAATCAATTGTAAGACCTCATCGGTCAGGATGTTACTCACTCCAATTTCGGATTCGATAAAGAGGTCTTCCGTTCCCATTGAAATATCCGACAATTGGATGAACCCTCCCAATGCGGAAAAAGTAGTATTGGAAATATTAATCCTATTGTTGATTTCAAATTCTGTTTGGAGGTCCGTAATGGGCCAGCCATTTACCTGTACCATAGAGGCTTTAAAAGGCTCAGTTGTCTTCAATTGAAAGGGTTCAAATGATTCAATAATACCGGAATAGCTGCCATTATCCATGACCAGGTTTCCACTGGCGTAGAGAATATCGTCCAAATTAAAATGCACACGCGGAATAAGCGCCTCAGGAGTGAGTTTGAGGACTACATGCCCGGAAAGAACCCCCGTGATATCAAATTCTCCCGTGAACCAATCGGCCATGTTCGGGTAATCCTGGATCGGATAATCTGAAAAACTTAAACGGGCCTCCAGACCGCTATTTGGATTTGCGCTCCTTAGCTCGTAATCAAAACGGAACTCACCCGGATCGAGATAAAGAGTACCCGTTGATAGTTGAGTTGTTGAGCCAGGATCTGGCTTTATGACAAGCTCGGTGGGTCCAATGACGGCAAAGTCACCAATCACTTTAAGGGGAGATTCATTTCCGGGAATCCAATCGACCACAATACCTTCCCCAACCTGTTCGGCATATCGAAAAAGATTCACTTCGCTCAAGTTAACAAACCGGATAAAATCCTGGGGAGCTTCCAATAATTGTGGGATCAGATTATCCGAAAGCATTTGATTGGAAATCTGTGCATTAAGAATGGTCTCTCCGATCTCGGCTTGAAACATCGGAGTCATAAAAATCCCATCTCGTAGCCAAAGATCGATGGAGGAGTCGACGATCATTTGGTTTTGCCAATGCCCATTGACCATCAGATCCACGGTCGAACTGGTCAGTTTCTCACCAAGCTCGCCTCCGAAAAGCATATCCAATCCCAATATTTGAAAATCAAGACCCTCCTCTCTTCCCAATAAAGAAATTTCAAGCGGAGTTTGGTTGCCTGAGTTCTGAGTAAGCTTAAAGGCACCAAAAGTGTAGTTCGGAGAAATTGAAGCCTCATTTAGCCGAAATTGGACGACCGGTCCTGCCTCAACAGAAAGTGATCCTGTCCAATCAAAGGGCGCATCCACGAGCCGAGAAAGTTTTCCACTACCTGCGAAATCGATGGTTGTATGTCCAGGTGTCCAAATAATTGAAGCGACATGATCCGCATCAAGCACATCCAAAGACTCCAGACCGATGGCGGCTTCACTAATAATACCGTGGATTTGTCCTGTTTGGTAACGGAAATCTTCACCTTCGAAGTGGAATGCAGTCTGGAGCCGCCCGGCCGTCCAATCAAAAAGAGGATCTTCGTTTAAAATGTCCCAGATTGCTTGCCCCAATTCAGAGCTTAGGTCCATTTCTCCGGCAATATCTGAAAGTCCGGAATCCCAGTCAAAGAATCCACGCCCTTTGATGGGGTGATCTCGCACCTCGACTTTCACCTCCCAGTTTACGACGGTGTTCTCAATAAACAGCTTACCATCGACCAGGCCTTCAATTTGACGGCCATGATTTTCGTATAAAACCACACCCTCTTCAAATCGGATCTCCACCGGGATGGGAGAAAGAAAGCTTTCTTTTTCCGGAAGAGCCAAGATAGCGTTGTTCACTGACAATATACCTTCAGGAATATGCGCATTAATACCGGCCCAGAGACCATGAACTGTCACCTTGAGCGGTTTATCCTCTCCGTAACCATCGAAAAACGATCCAAATTCAATGGATTCAGCGACCAAATTTATACCGGAAACTCTAAGACTCAGACCTCGAACAACCGGTCGAGACAATCCTTCGATACGAAACTCGATTGAATCTGTTTTAATACCGACCTGTTCCAACTTTTCCGTAAATCGCCGTTCAGCATAGTCCGGAACATAATACCAGGCAGCACAGAAAATCGCGCCTAAAAGCACGATTATTGTGAGCGGAATCCAGATCCTTTTCTTTACTGCCACTATTATGCGTTTGAAAGTTTAATGTTATGACCTTAAGACTAAGAGAGTGTTTTGCCACTTGGTCAATGAATCACAAATCAGGAGACACATCTTTTATTCGAGAGCCGCGCAACGAATCCAAAATGTAAAGTGCAATTCCCGCCCAGATAAATCCAAATGTTACGAGCTTACCTCCAGTGATCGGTTCGTGAAACATCCAAACGGCAACAAAAAACTTCATCATCGGCCCAATAAACTGAATAAAGCCCAAGGTGTTTAGTTGAATTCGAGCTGCACCATAGGAAAAAAGAAGTAGAGGAATTGAAGTGATAAGTCCTGTTAAAATTATCAATCCACGAACAGGGAAAGGATCGTGCAACATGGCTCCTTCTCCCAGGAAGGACATAACCAGCAACGCTATCCCAGAGAGTGGAAAAATAATTGTGTTTTCCACGGCCAAGCCAGTCATGGTACCGAGCGACGTTTTTTTCTTTATTAGGGAGTAAGTGCCAAAGGAAGCCGCCATAGTAAGGGCCATCCAAGGAACCTCGGTGACTTTAATAATCTCATTGAGCACACCGATCGTGGCTAAAATAACTGCAACCATTCGAAGCCTCGACATGGGCTCCTTCAAAACCAAATACCCAATGACAGCATTTACGAGTGGAACAATGAAATAGGCCAGGCTCGCCTGCAGAATTTGCTCATGGGTTACTGCGTAAATGAAAGCGAACCAGTTAAGAGCAAGAAGGATACCGCCTATCGCGTGAATCCGCACCATTGCTTTATTGCGAAAAGCTTGAAGAAAAATGCCTAAACGCCCTCGCACTTTGAGCATCAAAATCAAAAAGGCGAAGGACCAAACAATACGATGCATGAGGAGCTCGTAATGATTGATCTGGTCGAGTAGTTTCCAATAAATTGGAATTAAACCCCAGATAAAAAAAGCTAAGATAGAGGCCAATCCGCCTTTAAACGATTCTCTAGATTTCAGTTGCATAACTGGGGAAACTCCCGATCTCAAGCTGTGCTCAAGATTCTAGAAAGCAAAGTAAATTGTGTTCGAATCATCCGCTTCATGGAAAATTTTTTCTAAAAAAGTATGGTTCATCGACTGAAATAAAATGTATCCACGTTTCGTATACTAAGCAAAATACTGGATACATTCTTAACAACAGGAGAATTGTCGTTGCCTGATTGCGACCAAGGTGATTTAGCTTAATCCCCATATCCAACTACCTACCCGTTATCCTTGCGGGACCTAGCTAGACCCTGTTCGAAAAGCCTTCCGGAAGGAAGGTTTTCTTTTTTTTGGTTCGTAGTTCAGGC
>JAQBYJ010000161.1 GCA_027622555.1 Verrucomicrobiota bacterium | reverse complement strand
TCCTCAAGCCTGAACTACGAACCAAAAAAAAGAAAACCTTCCTTCCGGAAGGCTTTTCGAACAGGGTCTTACTAGTGGTTCAGGATTTCGTCCCGTCGGCACTCAAATTGATATTTCAGAGGACTCTTCCTGTTGGTCATCAGTGCCTATGCCAGTCCTTATTTGTTTCAAATCACGGATCATAGTTTCCCGGAATGCGATGATGTCGGCGGCATGAATGAGAAACTGCATACCTTGTCTGCACCATTCGATCTCTTGATCAATATCCGCCCAGAAATGTAGGCCGGGTGCCACCTGGTGCTTATGCGCGCATTCGATGATGCGTTTAACGGCATCGTGGAATTTAGGGTGAGAATACTGCTCGGGAATTCCCAAACTGCAGGAAAGATCGTGGGGTCCAATTAGAGCTACGTCCACTCCGGGCACAGATAAGAGTTCATCCAGGTTTTCGAGGGCAGGGACACTTTCAATATTGATGGTCAGGATCTTTTCGCTGTTCCGTTTTGTAATATACTCTTTCAATTCGTCTCCCGGTTCTTCTTCACCGCTGAGCCAGCGTTCCAATGAACGACCCTTTAATGGTCTGAGCTTGGTGGCTCCTACCAGTTTTCGGACCTGTTCGGGAGTTTCAATGTACGGGGCAATTATTCCAACCGCTCCATCGTCAGCAACCATACAGGCTTGGTATGGATCCGGGCTCGGAATTCTTACAAAGGGAGCCAGGCCCAGGGCATTGTAGGTATGGCACATGTGCGAGACCTGAGTTCGGTCCAAGGCGATGTGTTCGGTATCGATAAAAATAAAATCGAATCCGATCTGAGCGACGTTGGGAGGCCAAAAGGGCGAGGGATGTGTGATTAAGGTTCCAATTGCCTTACCTTTGTTTTGCAAACATTCCAGTAACTCTTTCCCATTCATAGCTAAATGTTGTGTGTGTGAATGGTGGCCTCGTCGAGTCTAGATTTGAAGGTGTATTCCTAAATTTTCCCATACGGTTCAAAAATCCCATGATCGCTCTGCCTCCCTGAAATAAAAGTGGGCAGAATCGACTTGGCGCAGGCTTCAAGACTCTCTAATAAACACGACATGAAGAGAGCGTCTCAAATCCTGTTTACCTTCCTTTTTCTTTCGGTTTTGGTCCAGGCTTCTGACTGGCCCGACTACAAGGGAGACGTGACCGATTTGCGTGAGTTGCGTCATGTTGAGCAGCACTCAGATTCCTGGAGGGTATGGCAACCGGTCATTGCGCAATGGAAACAGAAGCACCTGATCGTGGCATTTGGAGCCATGACCAATGGAAAAAAAGACATGGGAGACATCTTTGCCATGGTTTCAAGAAACGATGGCGACACCTGGGACGAACCGGTGGCAGTCTTTGATCACGACGTCTGGCAGGGAGACATACAATTTGCCTATGCGAATCCGGTTCTTTTTAAACCGGAAGACCAGAATGTGATCTGGTGTTTTGCTATGCGCTGTTCCATTAAACAGGAGAACAGTGAGGAATCCTACCTGGTGGCGGCATTTTCCGCGGATGGAGGCAGGTCCTGGAGTCCGGTGGAATTGGCCATGCACTACACAGGACCTTTGATCACCAACGCAACGATTGTTGAGACGGTCATCGATGGCCGGAAACGATACTTGCTTCCCGCTCACCGGAATACTTTGGCAGCCGATCCTCGTGGAAGCCGTGACCACTTTGTCTTGAGCAGTAGCTCTCTGCTGGAGTGGGATCTCGAAGCTTATATCCCGCAGCCGGTGGATGCCCGGGTTTTTCTCCACGAGGGTAACATTGCTATAGGTGATCGTCCTGAGGAATTGAAAATTGTCATGCGCACAGCCAATTATGATGAGACCGCTGAAACAACGGATCCTCCGCGCGCTTACTCAAGCTTCAGCCGTGATGGAGGTCATAGCTGGAGCATTGCTCGAGCGGAACCTGAGCTGCACAACGCCAAATCCAAAGGTTTCTTCGCACGAGGAGCAGATGGGACTCATATTTACGTTTACAGCGATGGCCCCGCCCAGCGTGATTTTAGCTGGCCTGGATTTCCAAATGGTGGACGAACCTCCTTGCGTTATAAGACAAAAGAAACAGCTGGAAGTTGGAGTGAACAGAAGACCTTTTACCACGCCGGAGTCAAAAACTCTTACCCGACCCTTTTCGAAGTGGCACCTGGAGAATACCGCGCGGTTTGGGATAGCGGCACGGAAACACGAGCCCGTACCCGCATTCTGTTCGGCAAGCTGCAGCTAAAACCTTAAAAATCCCTTAGCCAAGGCATTACCTTCTCACAAACCTTCCGGCTGTCTTTGCAGTCAGATCTTTCGCACGTCAACCTTTCCGTGTTGCCACATTGATCAATTTAGCAGCTTCCGGACTCTTTCCAGGTAATTAGAAGATGGCACGGGATTGGGGCTCGTTTTTTTTTCAGTCTTCGGAAGCCTTCAGCATCCGGATGAATTCCTTCACCACCACTGTGTTTTCGGCGTAACCGCGTCCTGTGACCAGGAGGTCGTCAAAGACTACGTCTTCATCCACGTAGGTCGCTCCGCCCTGTTCAGCGTCCATGGCGCACTTGGGAACCGTGGTGACGCGTTTGTCCCGAATGCAATCTGCAGCGGTGAGAATTTCAATTCCGTGGCAGATGCAGGCGATCGGTTTGCCCGCTTCAGCGATTTCTCGAATGCAGCGCTGAAGGTCCTTGTCATAGCGAATGTATTCCGGCGCGCGGCCGCCTGAGATGAAAGCGCCCGCATAGTCTTCAGCACGCAAATCGCGGAAGGCGATGTCGGCCTTGAGGTGGTAGCCTGGACGTTCCTGAGTGATGTCCCAGGGAACATCAGGATTGGGCGGGATTTCGTGAAGCACCGTGTGGTACAGCCTCGCTTCCGGACCGGCAACGACGACTTCGTAATCATCTTCGGGAAGACGGTAATATGGATAAAAGGTGTCGAGAGCCTCAGTGGCGTCTCCGATGGGCATGAGGATTTTGGGCATGATTTGAAATGTGAAAGTGACCTCGTTTCTTGGAGCTAGGAAATTGGAGTTTGTTCAGGATTTGGAGCTACCCTTTCGTTTATCGGCAAAATGGCCTATCAGCGCTCCGAGTAGTACGATCGAACTGGTGCCCAAAATGATTGTCAAGAATGAGTGAAGCGGGTTCGCCCAACTGGATAGACCGTCGGGCCAAAGCTCTGTTTTCGAAAGCGATAGCCAGAGGATCAATAGCGCCCCAACGACCACGGAAATAATGGCGTGCGGATTTCGGGCCTTTCGCGAAATCAGGCCGAGAAGGAACAGCCCCAGCATGCCGCCAGTGAAGATACCCTGCAGGTTCCACCAGGCATCCAGCGCGCTCTTGACGCGCAACATTGCTAAGGCCGTAAACGTACCGGCAATTCCGACAACCAACGTCGCCCCATGCAAGATGCGCATCGATTCCCGGTCACCGGCATTGGGGCGGAGGTAGCGTTTATGGATATCGCAAAGATAGAGGGTCGCGGAGCTGTTCAAGCTGGTGTCCATGCTGCTCATGGCGGCCGCGAAGATAGCCGCGATCAGCAGGCCCGCGAGTCCAATGGGAAGTTTATTGACGATAAAGTGGGGCAGGATTTTGTCGCCGACGTCGGCGGCCGTGAGCGAGGCGGCTTTGGCGGCGATGAGTTCGTTCGTTGCCGGAAGACCGTCCAGGGCCAATTGGGTTGTCGCGACCTGCGTCCTCACTTCATTCAGCATGTCCGGATTCGTTTCATAGAGACTGAACAATCCCGTTCCGATAAAGAAAAACAGGGCCGACATGACGGGGAACAGCAGGGCGGCGAGCCAGACACTTGACTTCGCGTCGCGATCGGACTTCGCCGTGACGTAACGCTGCACGAAGCTCTGATCGATTCCGAAGTTCTGGATATTGATAAACAGGCCGTAGAGCAGAACAATCCAGAAAGTGGGTTGCGGCAGGGTGAAGGACTCGGGGCTGAGGCTGAAGCTACCCAAGCTGAATTTACCGTTCTCTTTGGCGATCTCAAACAATTGGCCAGAGCCCTCGGGCATTCCCGTGAGAATCAATCCCGCGCAGAGAATGGCGCCGGCGATTAGGACAAAACTTTGTGCGACATCCGTCCATATTACGGCCTCAATTCCCCCTAGTAGAGTGTAGGCGGTCACGAGAATACCAGTCACCAGGATGATGGTTTTGACGTCCCAGCCTGTGAGTGGCGACAGGGCTAATGCCACGAGATAGAGAATCGTTCCGATGCGCGCAAGCTGGGACAGGAGGTAGCAGACCAGAGCGTAGGTTCGCGCCCAAGGTCCAAAGCGCTTTTCCAGATGGTAGTAGGCGGAAACCTCATTGCTGCCCCGGTAGAGCGGAATGAACCATCGGACGGCGACGAAGGCCGCTAAGGGCAGCGACAATCCAAACACCCATGAATTCCAGGTTCCGCCATAGGCTTTGCCGGTGTTGCCCAGGAACCCAATGCTGCTGACGTAGGTACCGAAAATCGAAAGTCCGACCGCCCATCCCGGCAGTGATCGTCCTGCCGCCATGAATCCTTCAGGTTTGCCACTCTTGCGCGCAAACCAACACCCCATGCCAAACACGCCCGCCATATAGACGAGAAGAACAATCAGGTCTGTCGTGCGCAGTTGAGGTGTCATTCTATAAGATTGATGGTGCGAAGGGTGTGGCGTTCAAAGTCTGCTCAAGGGATTTCCACGCTCGGTCAGGGGAAATGAAACCCAGGCCCCATTCTGGCGATGCGACTCAAAGACGCTACAGGTCATTTCGACGGCCATGGCTCCCTGGCGGCCGTCGCAGAGGGGGTTTCGATCCTCGTCGACTGCGTCGATCAAATCCTGAATGGCGAGTGTGTGATCGTGCACACTCGCGATGAGGTTCGGCTGATTCTCCTCCATTCCAAGCCCAGCGCTGGTGATGGGAATGCGGCCCTTGCTTCGCGAGGCGGGGTCAAAGGGGTTCCCCGGGCTGTGCCAGGCAATCGGGTCGCGATCGATATGAATGCTGATGGAGCCTTTGGTTCCAATCAGCCGCACCGCGTAGGCGCTCTTGTTAGATCCGTCGTTGGCCAAGGTGGTGTAGGTCGCGGTGACGCCGCTGCTGAGTCGCCAGCGGGCGTGAATCTCGTTGCCGGCCAGCAGTCCAAGCCCTTCGGCTCCGTTTACCACGTCTTCGCGTGTCGCCGGTTTCCCGTTTTGCAGGATCGTGCCCGAACAGGATTCGGGCTCGCCGCCAAAACGCTGAAACAGGTTGAAAATGTGACCGCCGAGCACCCACAAGTCTTCGCCGCCTCCGCGTCTATCCCCCAGTCCGTGGCCCCTGATTTCCAATAGGCGGCCGATCTCGCCAGCTTCGATCAGTTGGTCAATGATCGGCAATGCGGGGTGATAGCGATTGCGATGTGCAACGGCGACTTTTGCGCCGTGTTTTATGGCTGCGTTAATGATATGGTCGGCCTCGGCCGGCGTGCGGCAGAAAGGTTTTTCGACGTAGAGGCCCTTCACGCCATTTTCGATCGCGGCGAACGCCATTTGCATATGCTGGTCCGGGTGTCGGGGCGCGACGGATACAAACTCAGGGCGCAGTTCTGAGAGCATTTTGCGATAGTCCCTGAAGCCTCGTCTAATATTCAGTCGGCCTAGCGCTTTCTCGAGCCCCTTGGAATCGGCGTCGGCGACACCGACGATCTCGACGCCGGGAATCTTTTGCCAGACGACATCGAGCCCGTGCCCGTAGTTGCCGCGACCCGTGTGCCCGATTACAGCGGCGCGGCGGGAGCGAGGAGTCTGGGCTGGAAGCTGGGATGCAATAAGAGAGAGCGATGCGGCGGTGAGGAAAGTGCGGCGATTCATAGGTATATTCGAAAGTGAATTGATTGTTCTTGAGGTTCGAAGTTATTCTCGATTTGGAGGCGTGAGTTGATTAGTTTTACTCCCAGGTGATGTGCTCATGTTTGTAGTAAATGAGACGTCCCTTTTCAGTGCCCACCACTAAGTCTGGCTTGCCACTGAAAAAAGCGGTTGCGGGTGAGCACGAGTGTTGTCCCAGATGGACAGGCTTTCCGCGATGGTGCAGCAGTTTGGGATAGGCGAACGCAGGGTTTTGATTGGAGCCTTTGTTTTCCAGCAGGAGTACGGCCGCCCCTGCTTTGTTGCGGGACCAGGGAAGCCCGCTCTCATCGGCAACTGGAACGGTGCCGTGCCGGGGGGTACCCACTATCAAATCGAAATCTCCGTCCTGGTCCCAATCCACTGACTCGAACTTCGTGCGTCCTCGTCCCCCAGCATTAAGAAAATTGGCATGAATGGGAGAACCATCTTCAAGGCGTAGTTTACGGCCTTCCTCCAGGTTGAATGCATCGACCTGATAGTAGAGGTGAAATTGATCCTCATCATTGAGGGTGATGTAAACCTTGCGGCCATCCAACGTATCAATACCGGGTCGGGTACGCCAACCGCCATGCATATCCAGATCCTCCAGGTACAAGGGTTTGCCTGATGCGAGTTGAGGTCGGGTTTTCGTACCCACATTCAAATACACCGTGTGCATACCCCGTACGTCGTTCATGAGTATGTCGAGCAAGCCATCTCCATCCCAATCGTAAACATTGGGGCAAGTGTAACCCCAGCGTGATTCGCCGGGACCCTGGATGCTGCTGTATTGACCTTGGATGTGTACGAGTTCTCCGGCAGCGGCAATACGTTGCGGGGGAGCGAACAAAGGCTGCGAAGTTTTGGAAACGTTTTCGAAAAACAGGAAGAAGCCCTGGGAGTTTCCAGCCACGATGTCGGGTTGGCCGTCTCCGTTCCAATCGACAACATTCGGGACTACCAGCGTTCCACCAAACAACTCGGCCGACACCTGTTGAACTTCTCCCATCGGCTTAAAAGCAATGCGATCGTGAAGATCTTTATCCCGAACCCGTTGATAGTAATACATTCCTCCTTCGCCAGAAGCCAAAATGTCCATGCTGTTTGAGCTTCGGGAGGGATAAGCAATGACATTGGTCCAGGTTTCCGGATGGCGGAGCGAGATACCCCTCGGATCTACAATCGGCTTTTTGGTAATGGATTTACCGGCATCCCCAGGCATGAATTCTGAGAGGGTATGCAAACCGCCAAGCATCGTACCCAGGACCAACCTGGATTCTCCCTTATTTTCCAAAATCGCCATCCCGTTGATACCAAATTGTGCGCCATTCTCATGGGAGACAATTTCTGTGGCTCTAGCGTTCCGAGGCTTGTCAGGAAAGGAAAGTTCAACCCGGTAAACTGCATCACGGGGAATACCGCCCATCCAGATGCCAGACCCATCGAAGGGGCGATAGGCAGAATTGCGGTGGTGCACCAGTGTTGGTTTATAGAGGGTTTCGTTAGAGACACTCAAGAACAGGGTCAGTTGCCCGTCATCGTCCAGAGAAGCCGTGGCCGCTCGGGGCAAGCGCGGTAAACCTGCCAGGTTAATTCTTGATTCGACATCAAAGCGCAGGTCCCTCGGATCAAAGTGCGCGACCACGATCTCCTGATGCCGCACCCAGATTCCAAAGACTTCGCCACTCTCTACCTGGAAAATATATCCGGCTGCCGCGTGATCTTGGAGCAAATGGTCTTCCATCTTTGTGAGCTCAGGTACTTCGACTTCGATGGGTGGAGAAAAAACCGGGACTCCTTCAGGCGTATCCTTAATGTATTTATACAGGTGAAAGCCCGGGTACCAACGATCAGAACTAACAAAGATGTCGGGTCGCTCACCGCCATAAACGAAGGCATAGCCCAGTGGGGTGGAACTGATTCCAATTGATGCAATAGGACCTACACCCTGGTTTCCACCGACCAGAATGGGTTGGCCACTGACCATAGCAGCATTGAGGCTATCTGTCTTCTCATCCTGTGCGGTAAGTAAGGATGGCAGGCTCAGCCAAACACATAAAAGGGCGGATCTAAAAACCAAAACAAAAATATATTTGTGGAGTTCGTTCGTCATCTATTCACGCAACAGTGATTGATATTTTATTGGATGTCAGGAATTTTTTTTAAGGTCTTTATTGCCCTCATCCACTTTCTCTTCCTAAATTCAGCAGCATGAAATCAGTCACCATGATAATTATCTGTGCGGCAGTCCTTTCTTCGGTAAGTGGTCCACTGACTGCACAGGATCAAGAACCATTTCTCTACGAGATCCGCCCGCTATTCGAAAACGGTGAGCATTTGGGGAATACTTATCGATTTAGAAATGTTGGGCTGATTCAATGTCCCAACGGCGATTTGCTGGCCTTTGTCGAAGCGCGCTATGCGGTCAGCGACCACAGCGAAAAGGATGTGCTCATGCGGCGCAGCACCGATCGTGGAATTACTTGGGGCCCCTATGAAGAAGTATGGGGACATTTGGATGAAGACCACGCTGGCTGGAAGGATCCAGCTCCGGTGGTGGACGAGACGACGGGTCGGCTGTTCTACTTCATGAATACCAACGAGAGCGAGAAACGGCTCTTTTATATGACCTCCGACGACAACGGATACAACTGGTCCGACCCGATCCGCATTCCTGATAGTTTACTTCGACCTGAGTGGAAGCGGTGGCGCAACAATCCGGGTCCGGGCATCCAACTAAAAGTCGGAAAATACAAACATCGCATGCTTATTCCCGGACACATCGTAACTCATGAAGATCACCACTTCTCCGTCGTCTGGTATAGCGATGATCACGGAGAAACTTGGCAGGTAAGTGAAACGGCGGTACAGGGTTCGGATGAGGTGAGCATCGTCGAGCTAAGTGATGGACGTGTGTTAATGAATATTCGTTCGCATGGGGAATTGGACCCTGGCCTAGATCCGGATTACCGGAACTTTATGTATAGCAAAAATGGGGGTGAGAGTTGGTATGGCCTGGAAACCGTTCGTGATCTTATTTGGGAATCCGGTCACGGATCCATCACACGTATGGAAACTTCGGATGGAAACCGCCTCTTTGCCTTTAATCCAGTGGTGGTTAAACGCAGGGACTTAACCTGCTTTGTCAGTTACGACGAAGGCAAGACCTGGCCTTTCAAACGGGTAATCCATGAAGCAGGTGGATACAGTTCAGTTATTGTGATGGACAACTACGACATCGCCCTGGCGCACAATCACGGACATGCGGGTAGGGACGGAATCGATTTTGTGCGCTTCAATCTAAGTTGGCTGACGGACGGACGAGAGCAAGTGAACGAACCTGTGCAAATACTGCCAAAGATTTCGATAAATGAGGATCATAAAATGATCTGGCGCGAAGACTTCGACTTGTCCGACGGGACGGTTCACGATGACGGCGCTTCAGCTTGGTCGACATTGGCAACGGGTGGCGTTCTCGGAGGTTCGGCCACAATCCATAGCAAGTTTCGCGCTCGTGAGGCGGGCGGAGAAACGGTCTGGAAAACGGAAAAAATCGATGTTGCCGATGTCTCAAAGGTTTCCATCGCAGTGGATGCGATCAAGATCGGAAATTTTGGCGATTCTGACTCATTGTCTGTGTATTATCAACTGGATGATTCAGATGCTGTGATGATCGAGTCGCTTAGTTTTTCATCAGATCCGGCGGAAGACTTCGAAACGTATCAGATTCGTCAGCGGCAGGTGGATGTTTCTGCCCATCGGCATTTACAGCTTACCATTCGTACCCGGGTTAATGGGGCTGACAAGGCTTTGTATTGGGACCGTGTTGAGGTGAGTTTGCCCTAAGGATGTGGTCAGATGATTCTCGCTTCCTTTCTTTAGGGTCGAAGGACGGGGTCATATCTCCATAATTGACAAGATTATTTCCTTTTTATCCAGGAACTCCCTCTACTTAACTCCAATCTGTTAGCAAACTTACCCCCTAAGTTGGTTGTTCCATCGACAATCATTTGACCAACCT
>JAQBYJ010000160.1 GCA_027622555.1 Verrucomicrobiota bacterium | reverse complement strand
CTTAATACTGGTTTTCCAAAACTTTATCATGCGCATTTTACGGACAACCAGCGGCTTTTCGAACAGGGTCTATCTAGCTTGGTAAAATCCTTTGTCATGGCTTCGCCCAATTCATCAATATTGCAACGCGTTTTCAGACCCACGTATGGAAACCCCTTAAAGGTTTCGACACCGGGAAACTTCAGTTTTGAAGGAACGGCTCCCGTCTCGATGTAATCCTTCAGCATCTTCAGGCCTCGGTCGTAATCCACACCTATAAGCACGCCCATCATCTTGGTCATAAAAAACAGGAAGAAGGGCATCGATCCTTCCATGGTCCAAGTAAGCTTGGTACCTCCGTCAGTCGCTTCGAACAGAAAACTGACCGGCGACACCGCTTTCCAGGGTTTTAGGAAAGTTAGCTTGTAATGGATGGCATTATTTGGCTCCGCCTTTTCGATCAGCATGTTTCCCGAGCCAACGATATTTCCATCCCAGGAATTTTGCCTGCCATCGGGAGAAACGGACACTTTGCAATCCGGCTCGGCAATAATCCACGGCGACCATTTCGACCAGGTATGGAAATCCCGTACGGCGGCAAAAGCCTTGGCCATCGGAGCGTCCACCAGAATGGATTTTTCGATATTGAACTTTGGCATATGCTGGAGGGCGAATGGTCGATTATTTTAATCGAGGTTCAGCGGGAATTTTGCGCTTCCAGGAATTCCATCACCCGGACGTCGTAGGCTGAGTAGCGACCCATCCAATCCGCGGTCAGGTCCTTGTTGCTGGTCGGCCAGATGGCCTGGGATTTCTTAAACACTTCCGGATCGAAGGGATACTTGTCCTGCACATGATCCAAGGCATTGATGGCCTGCAAGCGGGCCAGGACATTGGAATTATAAAGCATGACCTCATGCAACACCGGTCGCGGATCGGCTTTGCCCAGACGGGCGAGATGTTCGGCCGCAGCAATGCGGGTCGCAGCGATCGGACTGCTGGTCAATGCCTTGATCTGAGTCGTTGCCCTTGATGCATCCTTGCCCAGCACCATGCAGTTAACCAGCGCCCAGTACTGAATAATGGGGTTGTCGGACTTCAGGTCTTTCAGAAGCTTGGGAAGGGCTTTGTTGCCATCGTCAAGCAATGCGTCGGCGGTATCCAGGATGTCGGCCAGGGGATACTGGATTTCGTTACTCCCGACATCATACGGCGTTTTTCCGGAACCCCGGGTCCATTCTATCATTAAGGACTCCGGAACAAAACCGGTGTCGTGAATTCTGAGCATGTGCTCACGGTTAGCCTTGCGAAACCGCAGGAGCGCATCCCGGTATTTTGGATCGTTGGCCAGGTTGTTTACTTCGTCTGGATCGGCCTCCAGGTCGAACAGCTCTTCGAGCGGGGCCGGTAAAAAGAAAGCGCTTTGGGCCTTGTTGGTTTTGCCCGCCTTGTAGAGGGCCTCCCACTCGGGCATGGCGGGATTATCGTAGAGGTAATTGACGTGCTGACCGGTGGGGAGATAAGCCAGGTAGTTACGGATGTAGTTGAATTTTCCATCGGTTACCCCTCGTTTGAAATCGATGCGCTCATCGGCACGCGCCCGGAAGGTATGGGCAAATTCAGCTTCCGTGGTGCGCTGCTCTCCCAGAAAGGCATGTCCCTGCATGTACTTCGGAATCTTGGCTCCCACCAGACTGAGGAGGGTTGGCGCGAAATCCACAAAACCAACGATCTCCTCGGTGATAGTTCCCGGTTGATTGGGGGACAGGTGCTGCCATTTTTTGGGAAACCGGATGACCAGAGGCACGTGGGTTCCACTGGCGTAAATAAAGCGCTTGCTCCGCGGCATGACTCCTGCGTGATCGGAATAGTAGAAAACGATGGTGTCCTCCGCCAGTCCGGCATCTTCCAACTCCTTGAGGCTCTCACCGACCAGGGTGTCCATCTGGTTTATACAGGAATAATAGGTGGCGATTCGATTCCGCACGGTCGGAGTGTCCGGCAGGTAAGCGGGCACACGGACCTTTGCTGGATCAGCTCCCAGAGGATGGGTGTTGCGTGACGGATGCAAATTACTTTCGTGAGTCACACCGATATTGAAGATGGAGAAAAATGGTTTCCCTGCGGGCCGGTTTTTCCAATGCGCTTTGTTACTGCTTTCATCCCAGCCGGGAAAGTCCTGATCTATGTTATAGTCTTTCTTGCTGTTGTTGCTCGTGTAGTAGCCCGCCTCTTGCAGATACTTGGCGTAGGATTGGATCATGCCGGGAAGCGGAACCTGACTCCTCATATGCTCACCACCAATCGAAGGCGGATACATACCCAAAAACAAAGTGGTCCGGGCGGGAGCGCAGACTGCGGCGTTGGAATACGCATATTTGTAAAGCACCCCTTTGGATGCCAGGCCATCGATGTTGGGCGTCTTGGCCAGTTTATCGCCAAAACAGTTTATGTAGAGACTGTTGTCCTCGCTGGTAATCCACAGGATATTGGGACGGTCGGCTCCGACACAAACGGCGGAGATCAGCATTAACAGGGCAAGGATTCGGGTAGTTACTGAATTTATCATAAGAGTGGTGGGTGGTTCCAGGGGTCTATCGGCGAAAGGTCTCCAAAATAGAAAGAAAGTAAGTGGTTAACCTGAATGCAAAAGGCAAATCCGGTTATGCGATATCCAATCCCGTCAGGGTTCCGGTTGAGGTGGCAAACCGGTCCGACTCGATTCCCATACTTTGCAAGATACTGACAAACAGGTTGGGAAGCGGATAGTTTTTATCGCGGTCAAAGGCCAGATGCTTTCCATGTTTGAAACCACCACCCGCCACCAGGATCGGCATGTTGTCGGTGGTATGTTTGTTGGCGTCACCGAAATTGCTACCGAAGACAATGGTCGTGTTATTCAGCAGGGTGCCGTTACCTTCGCTTGAGGTCTTCAAGTCCGAAAGCAGATCCGCCAACAACTTCATTTGAGCCAAATCGATGGCTTTGAGCTGGTTGAGCTTTTTATCACTTTTGCCGTGATGCGACAGGTTGTGATAACCATCGGAGATGTTGGCTCCTTGCACATCAATCGTGGGAGAGTTGGAGCTATCCAACAGTAATGTGATACTCCGCGTGGAATCGCTTGCAAAAGCCAGCCGGGACATCTGATACATCAAGCGGATCTTATCCATGTAATCCTTGGGCGAATCCGGATCCAGCGGCATGGCGATAGGTGCTTCGGGCTTGGGCTTCAACTCCCACTCGCGGGCTTTTTCCATGCGTTTCTCCACATCGCGCACCGCCGTCGTGTACTGGTCCATGCGCTCCTGGTCGGAACGGCCCAGACGGCGATGCAAAGCCCGGGATTGGTCAGCCACCGCATCCATGATGCTTTCTCCGATCTTCAACTTGCGCAGCTGCCCTTCGATTTGCTTGGGTGACCCCTGCAGAAACAATTGTTTGTAAACTTCCGAGGCCTTGTCCTCACAGGGAATCAATACCCCGGCGTCGGTCCACGAAAGACTGCGCCTGCCTTCTTTGGCATTTACGCCCAGGGTGAGAGATGGAAACCGGGTCAGGTTCCCGACTTTGGCGGCGATAAACTGGTCCAGCGAGATGGTATTCCTAAAACCACCACCACCGGGATGCGGTGCCGCGGTCAGGAAGGACACATCGGAGGAATGGGACCCATCCACTCCCGGATGGGATACGCCACTCAGGACAGTGAAATCGTTGCGAAAATCAGCCAGCTTTTTAAGGTAGGGCGACAGTTTATAATCTAATCCGCCTGCTTCGGGAAAAAACTGGTCGGGCAGAAACCCCAGGTTGTTGCAGACGGCGAACATCCGCCGGGGTGCCTTGGTTTCGGGTGAAGCAGCCTTCAAAGACCCGGAAAAAACCGGAGACATCGCTTCCAGCATCGGCAAGCCCATGGCCACGCCCATGCCCCGCAACATCTGGCGGCGGCTGATTCGCTTCGAAGGGATGGAAATAAACATCGGGGTAAACGTTATTATTTAATTTTGAAGAGCTCGCTTTGCACAACTCCGTGGATCAACGACTTCATACCAAAACTGTTTTTCTCACATTTATCGAGTATCTTTTCAACTTCCAGGCGATCGGCGAATGAAACGGGTGCCCCGGTGCCGTAGACGATGAGACGGTTGACCAGATTCCGCGCGACCTGCCTTTCGTCGTCGACCAGGATGTTTTTCAAATCCAGGATATCGGAAAAGGTCCGCCCATCGGCCAGTTGACCGGCGCAATCAACCGGTTGGGCAAAGTGGTAGACGAACAAATGCCCGTTTTTTCCAAAGCCCAGCACGGGTTCCCCTTCTTCATTGACCGCCCGGTAGGCATCCTGCCAACCACCGGCAACATCGAAACTTTCCAGGGCAAATCCCACCGGATCGAACTTGGCATGACAGGCGTTGCAGGATTGAATTTCCCGGTGCTTGTCCAATTGCTCCCGAATGGTAACGGCACCCCGGGTATCCGGCTCGATGGCTCCGACTCCCGAGGGAGGCGGTGGAATTTCCACACCCAGGATGCGCTCCATGATCCAGGCTCCTCTTAAAACCGGTGAGGTCGTGGTCCCGTTGGCCGTTACCCGCATCACGCTGGCCTGGGTCAAAAGCCCTCCCCTAACCGAATCCGTTGGCAGAGCAACGCGACGGGGTTCAACGCCTTCGAATTGGGGCAGGCCATAGTGATCGGCCAGGCGTTCGTTGATAAAAGAAAAATCCGAATCAATCAGGTTGCGCACCGGCAGGTCTTTATCGAGCAGCTCACGGAAAAACAGGCGCGTTTCCCGAATCGACGACTCGGTCAGCATGTCATCCAGGTAATAATCGGGATAGAGTTCCGCGTCCGGAGTGGTGGCATTGATCTCCTTGAGATCGAGCCAGTAGTCGAGAAAGGCATAAAGGAACCGGTTGGAACGCTCGTCGTTCAGGAGGCGATTCACCTGCTTTTCCAAGGTTGAATTCCGGTTCAATTTTTTCTGCGGCAACAATTCCTTATCCGGAGGGCCGTTCCACAAAAAATAAGACAGGCGAAGGGCCAGTTCCCGGTCATTTAATTCACCGGCCTGGTTTTCCAAATAGAGGAAATCCGGCGCACACAACACCGAGGCAAAGGCCAGGATCATCGCTTCGGTAAAATCTTCGCCCAGGTCCCGGGCATTTCCATACACCGTAACGAATGGGTCCACTTCCCGGTCATTCAAAAGTGGCCGGTTATACGACCGTTTCATGAAGTCCAGGAGAAGTCGGCGTGCGTCAACGTCCGGATGATTGGATATCACTCGAACCACGTTCTTCCCGCTTACCTCGAAAGGTAAATCCGCAAACAGGCTTTTATAGCTGGGTGGAGGCCAGGACTCATGCAACGGTCCTTCCACTTCCAACCAGTTCAAGGCAAAAGCGGGAATGCCATCCAGCGTCGCATTGGGGTTTCCCTTCCATCCCGGCCGGGTTCGCACCAACCGGGCGGCATCGGGACGAATGCCCTCCCCTTTTTTCAAATCAACCACTTTTTCAACCACCGTCGGGTCGGGTTGCGCATCGTACGTTGCCAACCAGCGGCTGTCTCCGCTATCCGCCAAGGCATACAAGGTAATGGGTTCAGTCCGGTTCCCAGGAAACGCCACCGTGCGGTTGGGACGCCACCATTCCCGGTCGCCACCGGTCAGGCCATGATCATCGCCACCTGAAGCGCCGTAATTGCCGGCACGGTAAGTGTAAGACTTGATCCGGATCTTATACCGTCCATCGATGGGCGGATCCATTTTGGTGAAATCGTATTTGGTCGTGGCGGTATAAGTGCCGGAAACAAAGCCAAAAGCTTCCCGCTCGCGCAGCTCGGGATCAAACTCACCAACGGTTACCGGATCAATGCCGCGAATCACATCCGGCTGCGGTTCCAGACCGATGAGCGGCGTTGAGGAACGCGTGGCCGACTTGTTGCCGGTGCGAAACGGCATGTAATTCTGCATCACTTTTTCTTCCCGGGCATAAAACTTTTCCGTTTGGGTCGGATATAAAACCGTGTTCGTCGCGGTGCGGATGGCATACTCCGCCGTCTCCAGATACTTGGCCATCTGCACATGCGAAACATCCAATCGATTTCCCACCTTGTTAAACAGATGCGCCGTCCCATCCTCCGGCAGCCGGTCGGCCAGTTGCAGCCAGGGAGCGTTCAGGATCTCCCGCAAGGTGTTTTCATACTCGAAACGGTTTAAGCGGCGCACCATCGACCGGCCTTCGTTTTCCACCCGCTCCTGATCATTCTTGATCATCGGCGTGGAAATAGCCTTGAGAAACTGCTCCAGATCCTTCGCCTCCGGCCTCGGTTCCTTTTTCGGCGGCATCTCTTCATGATCCGCTTTGTCATGAATCTTGACCCATGTTTCGAACACCTCCGGATCTGCAAGATCAAATCCCAGCGATTCCATGTCCAGATCTCCCTCGACCTCCACTGAATCATGGCAGCTCAGGCAGTGGTTGTCCAAAAACGCTAAAGCGGTTTTCGGCAGTTCGGATGCAGAGATAAGGCAGCTGCCGCATAACCAACCGGCGAACGCGATAAGCAGGGATAGATACTTCAATAACAATCGAATCAAGGGCATAGGGTGGAACGTGAAGATTTCCGCAAATTACCCCTTCGCAGTCAATCCGAAGAAATAGTTAAGGAGTATCCGGTTTCAAACGTTTCAACAGATTGGCCTTGGCCTTCTCATTGTAATTCTCAAGCGATTCAATCCGGGAATACAATTCATCTCTAAGTTCTTCCGTCTCATGAAATACATCACCCTGAGTGGCTGCGAAAGTGATACCGCTGAGTGCGGAGTTTCGGGATTTCTCATTCTGGAATGCATCGACCAAAGACAATGTTTCAGCCGCGGTCTTGCCTAACTTAATGGCGTTACTCGCCAGATTAAACACGGAACCACTCCGCACTTCATCATCGGGTATGGCGCGAAAATAGGACTCCGCCGCATCATAATCGGTTCGTGCCATGCTAAAGAGAACCATGGCGGTGTTTCTTGCTTTGGTCGGAACATCGTCCAGCTTTTCAACCACCTGAAGCGCCTTCTCAGGATCCGCGCGTCCCAGAGAAATGATGACTCCATTCAAAATCTGGTTTTTGTTTTCCGCCGTTTCTATAAGTCCAATCAAACTTTCTATTTCAGTGGCATTCGCATTCTGAGCCCAACTATTGGCAAGCGAAACTGAAATTTCCCCGAACAATGGATCCGATGCATTTTGGATGGCGTATTCGAGCGCGCCCTTGGCGTCATTCGCGGCCCAGCCTTTCATGAGTCCTTTCATGGCGGACGCCACCATGGCTTCGTCGGCCATTTGATTTGCAGCGAACAAGGATTGCTCGTTGTCAACTTGCCCCCAATCCCGGAACAGAGCTTCCAAAAACCGGCCTTTTTGATTGGCATCCGTCACTTCCCCGACCAGTGCCAAAAGCTCGGGTAATTGATTACGGTCTGCCGCACTGTTTACAATCGGACGAAAAACATCGTCTTGCGCGTAAGGTTCTGCGATTTGCCTGGCCAGACTGACAGCCAAACCCAGATCTTTTTCCGAGATCCTCGCTATGGTCGCTTCTATTCGTGGAAAAAAGATGGATCCATTATTGGATAAAGACATGAGAGCACTCCATGCCTCCACCGGTTGGGAATCCGCCCAACCCTCGATAGCGGAACCCTGGAAAAGAAATCCATCCGTCCCTTTATAATTCATCGCATACTGCAAAGCGGCTTCACCCGTGAGCTCACCCCACCGGCTGAAAAACTGCCCCACCATCTGGTTGCGCTTTTGAGAGGGCCGCAAAGCTTCCAACCTCGCCAGCGTAGCCAGGGCATTCAGCGAAGTCATTTCCTTCAAATACTGGTCGAACAGGTAAGTACGGTCGCTGGCTTTGGAAAGGTCGAAGATGCTGGCAGGATCCAGGGACACACTCGAAGTGGTAGCTTGCCCGACTTCAACCGAGGTCTCCTCTGGTGAAATGGACGTTTCGGTTGTCCCCATCATCTGAGTCGCTTCAATACCCGCTTTTCCTTTTATCAAACCAATCGTATAGGCGGATACGCCAATCACGCAAACAACCAGCAATTTAACGAGAAGAGGAGGACTTTTCATGGGGTGGAAGAATCTTGGGTCCTGGTAGATTCGGAAGCAAGCAAAGTTCGGCATTCGTTGCATGATTCTTGGTATCATCAGCAACTTTACCGCATTCCTGAATTTCTCCTGGTCTCAAAGGATTGCCAGCGAGTCAAAATTAGGACCAATCTGGTTTATGTTTAAATTATATCGCATAGTTCTTCTCCTCCCAGCCCTGATACTGGTTGCTTGCAATCCCGGGAAAAAAGAAACAGCCGCCTTGCGGGAATCCCTCACTTTCCACGCTTCCTTTGATAACGGACCGGATGCGGACTTTGCCAAAGGGGATGGCACCTTATACACGATGGTAATGACCCGGCCGGAGCCGGTTTATGAGCCGGGACTGCCCGGTGAAGCGGTTGAAGATGAAAGCGGACGGTTTGGAAACTGTCTCTTCTTCAATACGCCCGAAGAAATTAGCGGTACCCGCGCATTTTTCAAACTGAAGGACAACCTGCCTTACTCGGAGAAAGATTGGAGCGGCACGGTTTCTTTCTGGATGCGGGTAACTCCGGACGAAGATCTTCGGCCGGGCTATACCGACCCGATTCAACTGACGCCGCGGTCCGCCCTGGACGGATGCCTCTGGGTGGATTTCAGCCTGGACGCGCACCGGCAGTTCCGCATGGGGGCCTTTCCGGACAAACAGTACTGGAATCCTGAAAACAAACCCAACAAAGAAATTGCCGATAACCAGCGGCCACTCATCCCCTTGGTCGACCCACCCTTCTCGCGCGATCATTGGTCGCACATTGTCATGACTTTCGAAGGCTTCAACAACCCGGGCAAGCAAGGTGTGGCCAAGCTCTATATCGACGGCAAGCTGCACAATTCCCTCACCGGCTGGGAGCAAATCTATACCTGGGATCTCGAAGCGGCCCACATCCGGCTTGGCGTCAATTTTGTCGGAGCCCTGGACGAATTGTCCTGCTTCAACCGCGCACTCAGTGAGAAGGAAATATCGAGCCTTTATAAACTCAAAAACGGCGTGCGGCCCTTGCTCGATTGATTCCGCGAAACATCTCCAAGAAATTTATCCTCTTCGATAACGACGGCGTCCTGGTCGATACCGAATACTGGTATTACCGGGCCACCCAACAGGCCTTGTCGGAAGTCGGCGTCCTTATCGACCTGGACCAGTTTATGACCTTTATGGTCAGCGGAAAAACCACCTGGGATTTGGCCCGGGCCAACGGGGTTGATGAAACCACAACGGGAGCCAACGGGGTCATATCTCCATTATTGACAGAATACAGCCAACGGGGAAATACAGCCAACGGGGTCATATCTCCATTATTGACAGAATTCGTTGAACATCATCTTTCTTTTGCATGGCGTGGAAGTTGTGAGTTGTACCGAGACATCATCTATATCCTGAAGCTTGCTACCTCGTTAATGATCTCGGGTAATTACCAGTCCGAGATCTTTTTAGCGAAGGCTGCGGCTGAGGTGCTTGAGCCGATGATCGGTCCGGTTCCTATACGTGCTGAGTGAGCCGATCACGTGTTGTGAGTAATGGTAGGTTGGTCAAATGATTGTCGATGGAACAACCAACTTAGGTGAGTAAGTTTGCTAAGAGATTGGAGTTAAGTAAAGGGGAGTTCCTGAATAAAAAGGAAACAATTTTGTCAATAATGGAGATATGACCCCATCCTTCGACATTATCACGTAATCAACCGCGGTAACTTCCGTCGGGATATTTTTAGGAAGCAGATCGAAAAGTAATTGTCGAGATCCAAGATATGACCCCATACTTCTCACACCATACTTCTCACATCCTTCGACATTATCACGTAATCAACCGCGGTAACTTCCGTCGGGATATTTTTAGGAAGCAGATCGA
>JAQBYJ010000159.1 GCA_027622555.1 Verrucomicrobiota bacterium | reverse complement strand
CGAGGGCAAGTTTATTTATCAATCCCTGTAACCATACGCATTATACGCTCTAAATAATTATACCGTGGATGAAGGATAGAATTGTAACACTAATCCTTGTTACCCTATTTGAAAGCCCTAAGGTAACGTCTTGGATAATGATTAATCGCCCTATGTTAACACCATGAGATCTTTCCCCTTGTTTACTTTGTTTTGTCTAATCCTGTCACAGGCATTCAACCTCACAACTCTCGCACAGGAAGCCAAACGTCCAAACATCCTTTTCATTATCGCCGATGATCAGGCACCGTTTGACCTGAAGGCCTACGACCCAAGCTCGGCTTTAAACACACCGAATATTGATCGCCTAGCCAATGAAGGCATGGTGATCGATCGGGCCTACCACATGGGAGCCTGGGTGAGTGGCGTTTGCACACCTTCCAGGCACATGATCATGTCGGGGCGGACGTTGTGGCATGCACCCAATCGGCCAGGAAAGGACGACAATCCGCATTGGAACAATCCGGAGATGGTGCCACCTGACCTGGTTAAGAATACCATGGCCGCGGTGTTCAACCGGGCTGGTTACGCTACCATGAGAACCTGCAAACCGGGTAACAGTTATGAGGAGGCCAACGCTCAATTTTCCGTGCGTCGGGACGCCGATAAACGAGGGGGAACGGACGAAAGTGGGAGCGCCTGGCATGGAGAACAAGTCTTGGATTACTTAAACGAGCGCGAGACAACAAATGATAAAGATCCGTTCCTGATCTACTTTGGATTTTCTCATCCGCACGACACACGCGATGGAAAACCGGAACTTCTCGAGAACTACGGAGCAACCAACCATACTGATCCGGATTCACTTCCTGAAGCCCATCCCAAACAACCACCACTTCCACTCAACTACCTTCCTGAGCACCCCTTCCCTTTTCGATTACCAGGCGCTAGAGACGAAGAACGCGTGAGCGGAGTATGGTTCAACCGGGACGAACGCACGATAAGAAATGAACTTGGACGAGAATTCGCCTGTAGCGAAAACATCGATATTCAAATCGGTCGTGTGCTTGAAAAACTGGAAGCGATGGACGAGCTCGACACCACTTTCATCTTCTACACCTCGGATCACGGAATCGCGATCGGTCGCCACGGTCTTCAAGGAAAACAGAATCTTTATGAACACAGCTGGCGTGTACCTTTCATAGTTAAGGGTCCGGGCATTGAGGCCGGCTCGCGAGCGCCAGGAAACGTCTATCTGCTCGATGTGCTGGCAACCATGTGCGATCTCGCAGGCATCCAGGCACCGGATACGAATGAGGGCAAAAGCATCAAACCCGTCCTTCTGGGAGAGCAACAAACCATCCGCGATGTTCTTTATGGTGTATTTGCGGCAGAAACCAGACCCGGTCTCCGCACGGTACGTAAGGGAGATTGGAAGCTCATTAAGTATGATGTTTACGATGGCGGCTATCAGAAGACGCAGCTCTTTAATCTTGTCAAAAATCCCGATGAACTTCTTCCCGAACACCATACCCCCCGGATGGTGGCGACAACTGGCAACCAACCCAAACCCTACCAGACCAATCTGGCGGACAATCCCGCGCATGCGGATAAATTGGCTGAAATGGAATCTCTTTTACTTCTCGAAATGCAAAAGCATGATGACCCCTTTCGACTCTGGAATCAGCCACCCATAAACCAATAAACATAGTTACTCATCCCTGATTTTATGCCCACTCAGCGTTTACTCCATCCAATCCGAATCGTTATTTCAGTCGTTGCGCTGATTGCCACCCAGAGCATCATCCGTCAAACGGCCACCGCCGCCGACCGACCACCTGTGGTGAGCTTGTCGAAGCCAAATTTCCTTTTTATCATCGTAGATGATCAATCGCCGTTTGACCTGAAGGCATATAATCCGGAGACACGATCCCAGACGCCAAATATAGACCGTCTTGCAGCGGAAGGCACCGTATTTACCAGCGCCCACCACATGGGTGCCTGGGTCGGTGGAGTCTGCACGCCATCGCGGCACATGGTCATGTCGGGTAGAACCGTTTGGCATATTCCCGACAAACCGGAGCGGACCAGTAACAACCCCAATAACAACAACCCGGACCTCGTCCCCCCTGACCTGGTGGAATACACCATGGCAGCCGTTTTCAACCGGGCCGGTTACGATACCATGCGCACCTGCAAAAATGGGAACAGTTACGAGGCGGCCAATAAACAATTCACCGTTCGCCATGACGCCAGCAAGCGGGGAGGAACGGACGAAACAGGAAGCACCTGGCACGGGGATCAGGTTATGAATTATCTCAACGACAGGGAAAGGACCAAAGACGAAGATCCCTTTCTGATCTACTTCGGATTTTCACACCCGCATGATACACGGGATGGACGACCTGAGTTGTTAGCCAAATACGGAGCGGTCAATCACACCGACAAAAACTCACTCCCACCGGCTCATGCACTACAACCTCCTCTGCCAGAAAACTACCTTCCAGCCCACCCCTTCCATCACGGTCATCCCGGATTGCGCGACGAAGTAAGTGTGAGCGGCGTATGGGAGAACAGAGACGAACGCACTATCCGGAATGAGCTCGGTCGCGAGTTCGCCTGCAACGAAAATATCGATATTCAGATCGGACGCGTACTGGATAAACTTGAGGCTATGGGCGAGTTGGATAACACCTACATCGTTTACACCTCCGACCACGGCATCGCCATCGGTCGCCACGGCTTGCAGGGCAAACAAAACCTGTACGAACACACCTGGAGAGTGCCTTACATCGTCAAAGGTCCGGGTATCCAGGCCGGGGCAAGAAAGACCGGAAATATTTACTTGCTCGACTCGTTACCTACCCTCTGTGATTTCGCAGGAATACAAGCTCCAGCTACATTTGAAGGCGTGAGTTTCAAACCCGTTTTGGATGGAAAACAGGACACGGTGCGTGACGTACTTTACGGAGTTTATTGCGGCGGAACCAAACCCGGTATGCGTTCTGTCAAACAAGGCGATTGGAAACTCATCAAATACGATGTCATGGATGGTGCGGTTCGCGAAACACAACTTTTCAATCTCGCTCAGAATCCTCATGAGTTCATCGCGATGCATAACGTCTCGACGGTAGTGTCCTTGACTGGGGTTCAGCCTGAGAGCCATCAAACCAACCTCGCACACAATCCACTCTACGCTGAAAAACGAAAAGAAATGGAAGCCTTACTCTTAGCCGAAATGCGCCGACTCGATGATCCATATCGCCTCTGGGATCAACCGGTAAACTAGAGCTGTGTCACAGTAGTTTCTTAACTATTTAACTAACAACGCTCCTTTCAGTCACTTGATCCGCCATTGGCGGAACAGGAGATAACTGAGCAAACAGAGATTTATTGAAAAGTATGTCGTTCATTTCGATAAGATTCCTGAGCTTCTCTAACTGACTATCGTCTGGCCGCTTTATGCTCCGTTATCTCAATTAGCTTCTGTACAATAATTGGTGTCCATCGGCGGGGATTCTACTCGTTAGGAAGTGGAAAAATATTTTTAACGAGCATGCTTCAGAATGAACGCAACAATCGGAACAGGATCCTCAAGGCTATGCGGATGGTGACCGACGCCTGGTTTGTGAATCACCTGAATTTCACCACCCATCGCTTTGTATCGTTGCTCAATGATGGCGGTATTCTCGGACACGGGAACCACCACATCGGCATCACCCACCACGTGCAACAAAGCTATGTCGGCCTCCGCCAAAGGCTTGAGGTTGTCGATGGGATTGTTTGTGAAATTTAAGGCCTGCTCCTCGGTAAACCCATACGCTTCAAGACAGGCTTCCCAGGTTTTAGCGGAACTCCATTTCATGGGCCAACTCTTGAAATCACAAACAGGAGCATCGGCATAAATACAGCTCACCTTATCTGGATTGGCAGAGGCCCAATTATAGATGATCAAACCTCCCCGCGAAAATCCTTCCAAAGCGGGCTTTGGGGAGAACGAGTGGTCGGTAGTGAGATAGTTATAAAAGACATTCCACCGATCAACCGCTTTGGGAGAGCCAAAGAGCCCAGCCACATCCACATACGCGATATGGAATCCATATTGAAGCAAAGCGATATCCGTTTGCGGCTCGTGACCAAAGAACCGCGCGCGCCACACCCAAGGCCGACCCTCGGCAATCTCACGAGGCGTCACAACCCGGCACTTGAGTTCATCCACTTCAAAATCAAACTGATCAAACGAATGAAAGTCCGACTTCTCACCTGGCCAGGAATCTATGGAATCAACAGAAAAGACTTCTGAATAGGTCAGACTGAGAAAACAACCAATGACTAAGCGAAGAACACTCATTGAAAGAGATTTCATAGCTGTAGGATCAACACACTTTGGCGATCAAGTAAACCGTAGAGCGGCTAATCGCTAATCAAAAACCTGTGGCAGTACCGAGGCCTTGGCCGACAGCGAAGCGAACAACAGCCACAAGGTATGAAAGGCTTAAAACATCCCACCAGATGTTCGCTTTCTACTTATCATTTTCACTTTGTCCAAAAGACTGAGCGGACATCGTTGATGGTATGCTCGGCAGCAAGCTACCTCCTACATTTCGTATCGCAAATACAACTGTAGGAGGTAGCTCGCTGCCGATTTCGAATGCTCAAACTTCCTATCAGTCACCGACTCCGCGGCAGAGACCACGGGGAATTACAAGTTTACTTTCTCCCGTTACCCAAACGCTTCAAAGGACATCCATTCAAGACAGATGGGGTAAATTTAAAAAGCCTCATCCATCTTTTGACATACCCGTAGTGAATCGCCAACCTCTGCGAATCTTCACTACCCATGGTTCGCTACTCCATTTTTTTAATTACCAGTACCTTGTTCCTCCTTGGGAGTATGGGATGGGCAAAGGATGAGATTGAAGTTCGAGCTTTTTCAATCAAATCCCCAAGACCGGATTCCGTTGAACGATTCGCCGGATTTATCGAAAAGGAATTGGCACCCAGAGGCGTGAATACACTTATACTCCGGGTGGATTATGATTTCGAATTCACCGGCCATCCGGAACTCCGAGGCAATCATGCCCTATCGATTAAAGCAGCCAAAACGTTGTTAGATATTTGCCGAAGGCACGGCATCGAACTCATTCCCCAAATAAACCTCCTGGGACACCAATCCTGGCAGACCGATTTAGGTAAACTTCTTACGGTTTATCCCGAATTCGACGAAACTCCACACGTTAAATTGCCAACCGAATACGAATGGCCCAACGAAGACGGTCTGTATTGTAAAAGTTACTGCCCACTTCACCCCGACGTCCATGAGGTCGTATTTTCCTTAGTGGACGAAGTTATGGATGCGTTTGAAGCGAGCAAATTTCACGCTGGCATGGACGAGGTTTTTTATATCGGAGACGACCGCTGTCCGCGTTGCGCTGGAAAAAACAAAGCGAAGCTGTTCGCGGATGAAGTATCCAAAATCCGGAATCACTTAAAGAAAGAGGACCGGGAACTATGGATTTGGGGCGATCGACTATTGGATGGAAATTCCACGGGCCTGGGTATTTGGGAAGCCAGCGGGAATGACACCCACCCTGCCATTGATTTGATTCCGAAGGATGTTATAATTTGCGACTGGCACTATGAACGCCCCGACCAGACCTTTTCTTACTTTGTCATGAAGGGATTCAAGGTGGTCACTTGTGTTTGGCAGAAACAGGATGTAGCTGTTAAGCAATTCGAGGATATGGTTCGATTTAAACAGCATTCGACTAAACCACTGGCGGATCGCTACCTGGGCATGATGCAAACCATTTGGTCACCCGCCGAAAATTTCATGGACGCCGTGGAGGGAGAATTAGAAGAAAATGACAAACGTCGGGGCCAGGTAGACTGTTTTAACTCCTTGTTTAAAAGGTTAAATCATGAGTGAGAATCCTCCCAACAATAAGCGTATCTATTCCATAGACGCCTTTCGTGCGGTCACCATGTTACTGATGATCTGGGTAAATGATTTCTGGTCGCTGATCGATGTCCCAAGCTGGCTCAAACATAAGCGAGCGGCCGAGGACGCATTGGGATTCTCGGATGTAATATTTCCGGCGTTTCTTTTTATTGTCGGACTGTCCATTCCTTTTGCGATCAACAACCGACGAAGCAAAGGCGACACCAATGAAACCATTCTTCGTCACATTCTAGAACGGTCATTCGCTCTTTTGCTGATGGGCTTTTTCATAGTCAATCTGTCGAGTCTGAATGGAGATAAAGTATTAACCGGTAAATTCGGTTGGCAGGTCTTGATGACCCTCTCCTTTTTTCTTATCTGGAACATCTACCCGAAAAAGGAGTGCTGCCGGTTCTTTAATTTAGGAATGCGGGTAGCAGGTTACCTCATCTTGATCTTTCTTGCTGTTATTTACCAAGGTCCGGGTGACACAGCCGTTTGGATGAAATCCTACTGGTGGGGTATCCTGGGACTTATTGGTTGGGCTTATTTATACGCCTCAATTATTTACTTGTTCTGGGGAAACAAGTGGCAACTCATGGCGGCCGCTTGGGTATTTTTTGCCCTGTTCAACATTATGGATACCTTGGACTGGCTCGGATCACTCAGCGGCCTTAGAGAATACCTATGGATCTCGGGGAGTGGTTCTACAGCTGCCATGACGATGGGAGGTGTGGTGGTTTCAACCATCTACCTCCAACAATATGAAGAAGCAGACAAGAAGCATTTCTTAAAGTTTCTATTCATTCTCGGAATGGTTGTTTTAACGATTGGATTTCTTGTCAGACCCATTGGTGGCATTTCAAAAATCCGGTCCACTCCTTCATGGACGGAGATTTGTACAGGAATCAGTATTTTGACCTATGCCGTACTGTTTTGGCTGGTGGACATGCGCGGACGAAAAACATGGATGGGCCTGATCAGGCCTGCCGGCACTTCCACCCTCACCTGTTACCTCATCCCCTACTTTGTTTACGCAGCGGTGGCTGTCACAGGATCTTCACTACCGGAGTCGTTAAGAACAAATCTGATAGGATTGATTAAATCTTTATGCTTTGCGTTTGCTGTGGTTTGGATAACCGGGTTGATCAATCGTCTCGGCATAAAGCTCAAAATATAGAGACTTCTATCGGGTTTGATATTCAGACTTTAGAGTCCAGTTCTTCAAGCAAGGGTTCATCGCCGGATTCTTCCAAATTTAATGATGGACCGTTTTCGGTTGTCCCGATTTCTTGCTCTTAATGAATCTGGCTATTCGTATCTTCGACCCGCCTACCATGTTTTCCAAGTCATGAAAGGAGTGAACACGAGAACGATGTTTGTATTGCTGGTAGGTATATCGGTTATCCTGATCAGCATGAGTCTGCACAAAGGTCATTTTTGGGGAGGTGACTTTGCCAGCTATATTATGCAGGCACAAAGCATTCTGGAAGGGACACAAAGGGAATTCATCGAAGCAAACAGATTTACCATTGAAAACTCTTCTTTTGAGATGGGACCCGATGCTTATCCCTGGGGGTTGCCCGCACTCCTGGCCGCGGTAATTCCAGTGCTTGGAACCCATATGGTAGCTTTAAAAATGGTCGGGTGCATTTCCTTTTTACTTTTTCTCCTGTGCCTTTGGATTGGATTTCGCAAGCGCCATACCCCTCTTGGATTTCTTGGCCTTACCAGTATCTTTGTATTTAATCCTTACGTCCTTAATCGATTCAATGCGATTGGAACCGAGTTTCCTTTTCTCTACCTGTCCACCCAGAGTATAATTCTCATCACCGTTTTGGTTGTCGAAAACCGGAGTATTACCAGGTTCAGAAGCTTGGACCTGGTTTTGTTGGGAGCTTCAATTGCCGCAGCCTTTTTTGTGCGGACCAACGGACTCCTTCTCCTTGCGACCCTGGCCATTGCCCAATGCATTGCTCTCGTTCAAAAGCAATGGAAGGAAGAGACGGACTGGAAAAGCCTGGCCAGTCCGATGTTCCTCAAAACCTGTATTACAGGCGGTAGGTATTCTTTGGGGACATTCACTCTTTTTCTCACACCGTACCTGACCTTTTTTTGTGCCGTTGTTTTATGGAATTTCTGGTTACCGAAGGGAGGGGTTTCACAAATGGGTATTTTAGATCAGATTTCGTTTCCCGGGCTAATCGACAATGCTATAGCCTACCTTAAGATCCCGGTTGATTTATATTTTGGAGTTCCCTTTCGAAAGGTGGTGTACGTCCTGAGCCTTCTGATCGCGATGGTTGGCGTCGCAAAACGATTTAAGGTGGACTACCCCATCCTAGTTTATGGGCTGCTTACTTATGTACTCTATATCGTATGGCCTCCACAATTGGGACTCAGAGGCGTTATGCCAATAATTCCTTTTTATTTTTCGTTTTTTATTTCCGGATTGGAGCACTTCCAAGGAAGCGCAAAACTCAAAAACACTTTTTTCAGGAAGGTGGTTTTTGTCGTTCCTTTGGCGACGATCATCAGCTTTTTCCTGATCACGTCCATGCCGAAGCTGGTGGACAATCTCAGAAAAGATAGAGAATCCACCTACGGAGCTTATACGGAATCTTCCAAAGAAATGTATGGCTTTATCGAGGAAAACACGGAGGGGGATAGCACTATCATCTTTTTTAAACCCCGTGTCCTGCGAATGATCACCCAACGAAAATCCATTCTCATTAATAGGACCGATCAACTTTCTCGCGGGGATTATTTGTGCTACTGCATCAGAGAGGAACCTGAGAATCAGATTTCGGAATCTGAGATAAAGGCGCTTGTCGAAAACGAAGCCGCACAGCTCCTTTTTGAGAACAGGAATTTTAGATTCTACCGACTACTGATAAAAAAGGGCTAATAGGCGCAATGATTGCCTTTCTTTAATTCCACAAAAAGAACGAGCTATGAAAACTTGCGGTTTTCAATCCTTCCCTTCAGTCACCGACCCCGTGGCAGAGACTGCGGGGAATGAAACTCCCCGACGCAAGGAGGCTGTTGAAAAAGTCTAATCATTTAAAAAACATCACACTTTGTCATCCAGAGCGCAGCGAAGGATCCATAAGTCATTGATATAACTTGAATACTCAGTGGATTCTTCAGTCGCCAAGGCTCCTTCTGAATGACAAGTGCTTTTTTCAACAGCCTCCAAGCATCGGGGTATCTGAAATACAAGAACAAGCTCATTTCTCTCATGCTCGCAAGAATCCAGCAGACATTGTTGGTATTCGATTCGCGACCAAGGTCACTCCTACAGCTACTTTCGCGTGTCAAAATGTAGGAGCCAGCTTGCTGGCGATCTCCGCGATTTCAAACTTTCCCTTCAGTCTCCGACCCCGTGGCAAAGACTGCGGGGATTTAATGAGTGGTAGATTTCGACTCAGTCCTAAAGTATCTTTTTAAAAAAGCAGTTCTACCCACGAATAGGCAGAGCTGCTTGATTGAACAGATTAAATTACTGCCTAGAACTTGAACGAATTGCTCAACTGATAGGTGGTTGGATTACTAATCCCATACACGGGGGAGCGGTCCGGATTAAGAGCGATGACACGCAAGTCACCTTCATTCCAAAGATTCTTGACGTTGAGCTGGATTCGCCAGTCGACCTTGTCTTTGAAGATCTTCCGTTTGTATCCGGCCATAACACCGCCAACAATAATCGAATCACCAACAAAAGCATTATCCAGGTCGGCACCGCGTGTGGAACTTTACTTTTGTGCAGATGGTAAAAAAATTGTGGCGAAACGCAGTATAATTGAAGAAAGCGCGGCGCCCTTTATAGGGGCGCCACGTATGAATTTAGAACGATACGATACAATGATGTTTAGAATCTAAACGTGTTCGACAGACGATACGTCGTGGGATTGTTCGCGCCGAATATGGACGATCCATCAGCTAAGATGCGGACGATGCGGACGTCGCCGCCCTGGCAGAAGACGTTGTCCACGGGGTGCAGGACAAATTCTTTCCGTATCGCTGAAACCCTTTATTTTGGGCTTGAAAGTGTCTAGCTACT
>JAQBYJ010000158.1 GCA_027622555.1 Verrucomicrobiota bacterium | reverse complement strand
TGTGTGTCCGAATCCACCAAGAACTTTTATTTGTCTCAACTAAAGAAAAACTGATTATTCAAAGTGCCCGGGAATGATGCCTAATCGGTTGGTCATTGGCCTTCCGGCCTGGGCGATCATTCGCCACAACCCCCAGGTGATTGCCCGGTTTCCCGGCGCTGCTTCCGTCGGTGTCACCCGCAACCAATTTGCTTCGCTCCTTTTGAATCCCGATCTCGACATCCGGGTAGGCATCCTTTCCCGGGACGAAAACAAGTGGGGTAAAGCCAAGAGTGCAAAGAACATCGTGGGCAGTGAGCTCTACCTCTTCTACGGCACCAATCGTCCGACCCTTTACGATCCGAGCTTCATGAAAACCTTCCGGACTCGGCGGGGCGGAGTCGATGTCGTTCGCGTATATCGTGAAAATTCCAGCCGCTCGGATGTCCTGGCTGTCGACTGGTCGGAAAACATCAAGGTCACCTCGAATATCTGCGCGAAGCGGGTAACGGTTTCCTGACGACCACAACATTCCAGCGTTCCATCTCACGCCGGAATGCCCCAACGCCTGCTTGCTACCGCCAATTTCAACTTAGTCCAAGATTTCGTCTGTCCATGCGTAGGCTCATGAAATTCGCCTTCGAGGTCCACCCGGCTTTTGTCGGCTTTGCAAGCGCTGGTGTCGCTGTAGTTCTGGAAAAATTCAATAACATCGTGGGTATCCTGGTAGGCTTGATTACCATCGTTTACCTTGCCGTTCGGGTCATTCTGGAACTGCGGAAGTAAGGACGGTTTCTTTTCAGTCCTGCGATCGGGATTTTTCGAAGTGATTCCTCAGAGCAGACCCGCTTCACGCTGCTCCATCAGCCATTCTCCGGGAGTACGGATGGCGATGCCGTAGAACTGCGTGCCAAGGCGTTCGTGAAAATCTGCACGATCCAGGGTCAGGAGGGCGGCTGGCTTGACGGAAAGCGCACTAATCAAGACCGGCCTGTCCTTCGCTTTGTCATAGATCACGATGTCGTCCGAAGTCAGGACATCCAGACGCCAGTCGATTCTTCGGTCCAAATGATCCTTGAAATAAGCATCGGCGTCAGAACCCAGCTTGTGAAGATTCCGCTTCGTTTCCTCTCGGCAATAGTGAGCGCTGACCAGTGCCCAACCCTGGGTCTTTCCTTCCTCCAGTATGAAGCGGCTCGCGCCTTTGGAAGAAGCACATGCGGAGAGCAGGACGCTGGTATCTAGAAAGAGCTCCACTATTTACTCTTCGCCGCTTTCTTTAACGCGGTCATTTCCGCTTCGTCCTCCTTGATCCAACTACGGAGAGTCGCCTTGGGGATGTCGCGCACAGGCACTGCCGCCGCCAGTTCGAGATAGAGTTTGCCGTCCCGTTCTTCGACGAGAAGCATCGGATTCTTCAGGCTGTCGACTCCCAGACGCTTGCGCATCTCCGGGGGGATGGTGACGGTGCCTCGTTTGCTTATAGGAACTGCTATTGCCATGTTGTAATGCTGCATTGCTGTATTGCGGCTGTCAACCTGCATTACGCTTTTCGTCCGTGCGGCCTTTCACCTCCTGGGCTTCGTATATCTTCGTCGGGGCGACCGCCTTCGTCTAACACGTGATCCGGAATCGGAAAGATCTGAAGCATTAGCATCTCCTTTTCGCCGTCGCTCTGCTTCCTTGACCTCCGAAATTAAGTCAGGTGAATGCGATAGCGCAACCTGTTTCGCGGCTCCATAGTCGACAAGCTTACGAATCTGTGTGGGATCTTGCTCATGTTTTAGTAGAAGCCTGACAACAGCCACAAAGTAGTCAGCCCCGCCAGAAAGAAGTCCATTGCGGGGATGTCTAAGGTTACCAGATCCCGGGTCCCAACGCGCGCCCTGTTCAAGGAAGCAACGGATAAGATTCAAATAGCCTTCCTTGGGCCCTTCCCAGCTTCTATAGCGTTCGAATTCATGACTAATCAGCCACTCAAGTGTGTGCGAAGACGACCTTTCAGAATCGTTGAGCAATTCAACAGGGCAGCGTTGAATGAGTGGTTTGAAGAACTCGTAGTTTCCAGTGAAGCTCACGCCCTGCAGTAGTTCCGGCAAAACCTCAGGTGGTGGGTCAAGCTTCAGCTTCTTGTAGAATTCCAAATTCGCCTGGAAGCCCAGTTCATGAAGAATGGGTCTATCGTAGACCATATCGGATAAATACTCCGCAGCCTCAGGAGACTGGTGCCCCGGGAAGTCGTAGCGGACATCGCTCGGACACTTTCTGTATGGATCTGCTCCAGCCCAAAGCAGCAAAACGGAAGACCGAACTTTTTCTTCGGCGACCGTTTTACAGAGCGCAATCGAGAGCTGTTCATCTAAGCCCTTTATTCGGTCCTTGTTTCGCTTGTAATAGCTCAGCAGGGGTCTTGCAGCGCCGGTTGAAATCAGGGCACTGGCGAACGCATCAGACTTTGTTGGATCGATCCCGCGTTTGATCGCCTCATCCATAAGAACGGGATCCATCATCTGGCAGAAATCATCAAAGCAACACTCATCAACCGGGGCGTTGTGCTCAAAGAGCAATTCAACCAGATAGCCACGCCGGTCGCTCGATGCGTGATAAAGAGCGATGCTAAGCTCCTCAACAGTCCAGTCGCATCGTTCCAGGAGTACCTTTACTATCGAATGCCCGCCGTCCTGAATGGCCATGTTTAGTCCGTTATCCCATTTTTTGTAACGACCTCTAACAAACCGAAGCGGCTTGCCTGCGGCAATCCACTCCAAAACTTCATAGAAGCGTCCTTGATCGATCACGCGCTGAAATTCCTGAACGTCTTTTTTGTTGGCCTCTTGATTCATTTCTTTTGCTGATACCGTCCGTCCTTCTTCTCCATTGTCGGAAGCTCTGCGCCCTTGGGGACAATCGTCCAAAACGCATCGGCTTCCTCGACGCTCTTGAGGTCGAGGTAATGTCGGCGGATCACCGATTCCGAATTGCCCGCCTGGAGACTGGCATCACCAACCGAGCGGAAGGCCCCTACCGTCATGGAAATGAAAGTGTGGCGGAGGACATCATGGCCTAGACTGAATTGTTTCCTTACAGAGCTAAAAATTCGGTCAGGGTTCTTTGGAGGTATAATAGGGTATTGGCTTACTGGATACCGCTCAAGCCAGAGCTTCAGGTTGGGCTGAATCTTGATAACCCGCTTTTCGTGTATTTTGGATACTTCCGGTTCGATACGTATTACATCGGTTTTAAGGTCGATATCCTTTTCATCTAGCTTGCTGATTTCTCCGTTTTTCCAGTCGGGTCGAATACCGGCAAAAAGCGCTAGGGCAAAAAAAGGGACCAGAAACGCCGGTTGGTTTGGGTAGTGCTGGCGTTTGTAGTTGGGGCCTGTATAGCTTTCCAGGAAACTCATAAGAGTCGCGGCCTGATTGTCAGTTAAGGTTTCGGCGGTACCCCTGCGGTGCTTGATCTTATATTGCGGAACTTCCTTGATGGGGTTTGCCCCCAGATAGCCTTTATCAAGGGAATATTCGCAAAAAGTGTTCACAAGTCCCCTGCGATTGTTCCAGGTCTTGGCTGAAGTGGCTTTTGGCACTGGGCGTCGATTACGAGGGCCATTCTTGGGCTTTTCAAGGTATTCCCTGAAGTCGTCAGGTGTTATGGTTGAGATCGGTTGATTGCCCAGGCAAATCTCGATCCAATTCATCTCGGAACGAATGGATGCGAATTGGCGCTCCTTGATAAAGCCTCGCTCATAATCATTGCGCCGCTTTTCAAGATAATCCATTGCCGCTTCGCTTACAGCTTTTTCATGTTCGGGAGGCCGATAATTTTTAAGAAGAAAATTGACGGCAAAAGTCAGAGAGGATTTTGAGCCGTGACTTTTGAGAAGATTGACAGCTGCGATTGCATCACGGTTTTGCTCATGGGTTAAGGTCGTCCAAACGGTCTGACCTTCCGAACTATCATTAAGGAGTTTGACGGTGCATTCCTGACGCCTTGCAACGGCGTCGTTTCTGGTCTTGAAATTTTCCCTGATCCGCTCGCCATTAAGCGTTCCTGATAAGCGCCATACCTTGGAACCGCTTGGATTTGTGAAGGGGGTAATTTTGAATTTCGACTTCGCCATTTTAAATTGAAATTTGCCAATTCATTTTGGCAAATCTTGCGCGAATGTCGATAGATAATGGTGCTCAGAGCGGGACTTGAACCCGCATGCCGTAAAGCACACGCCCCTCAAGCGTGCGTGTCTACCAATTTCACCACCTGAGCCAATAAAAAGGAACGGGAAATAAGGAATATTCATTTGGGGCATGCAACCAAATTGTAAGAAAAGTTTTTTCTTTTTAATCTCGAATCAATTTAAGCGGAAGGTTTTCATAGGTCCTTTTATTTAAAGCGTTCAAACAAGCTACAACTACTAGCCAATATTATGCGTTGTTCGAAAATGTGGATTATGATTCTGCATTCGCAACAATCTCCTCCTCTTAATGGATAAGGACACAAACAAAGACTCTAACACTTCTAAATCACCGGATGATAAATTGGTGGATTTGAGTGCACTCGAAGGATTCAATTTCGCTACTAATTGGAGTGAATCAAAATCTGGACGTTCAAACGTTCGCGATTTCGGGACAAGCGACCGTAAACCTCGGGGGAATCAAGCGGATCGAAAAGATCGGCGGCCGTTTAAGCCAGGTAGCTTTCGTAAGTCTACCGGGTCAGCTCCGGATGAAAAGAGGAGAGAAGCACCTGGTTCTCCATCGGATCGCAGAAGGCAATTTAGTCGTCCCGAAATTCCAAAGACCGTCGTCGAAGTATCGTTTTTCCCTGAAGACAATGGATTTAATGCTATTTGTAAGGCATTGCGGGTTTCAACTATTACTTACGAACTTTTCGATATCGCTCGTACTATATTGGAGAAAGAGGAACGATTCTACATGGTTCTTCGTCCGGTTGATGCAAAGCCTACAGGAGGTGATCAACCCGAATCTTCATTATTTATTGTAGAGGCAGATGGCTTGCCGTTTTTGAATGAATCGGCCGCGCGAGACCATGCCCTGGAAAACTGTCTGGATTATTTTTTTACGAAAGAGACCCAGGAAGTTGAGGCTCCAACGGGTTCCTTCAGCTCGATCCAGAAATGCGGGATTACCGGTGAACTTTTAGCTCCGCCGAATTATCATCGCTATAAGAAAATCATGATGGGCCACCATGCGTCGCGCGTTTCAAATATGCCGTTTGAAAAGTTTGAGTCTCGTATTGAAACTATTAAAGATGAGGAAGTCATCGTAGAGTGGTTGGAGAAGATGAAGATTCAAACCACCTATGCATTGAAACCAGAATTTGGAGAGGCTAGGCAATTCGAGGATGCCGAAACAGCCCGCTCATTTGCAAAAGCCAACCTGGCTTCAAAGCAGGTTAATGAAGTTAAAAGTGCCCACATCGACGGTTCACTGTTATCCAGGATTAAAGATCCTTTGATCAAAGCGAACATTGAATATGTTTGGGAACGCCAAAAGCGGTTTCCTTTGGAAACAGCCAACCTTCTACGCGGTAGACTTCGTCGACAGAAGTTTGCTATTTATAAGAAAGGCACCAAGGGAGTTTCTTTTGTTTGTGCGGTAAAAAGAAGGTTTCGTGAGCCTGCCGAAGACTTATCAATTCCCGTTCAGAAGCTTATCGTATTCATCGAAGAAAATCCGAAAATTTCCGCCAAGGAATTGGCTGTTAAATTTTTAGGATTCCCTTTGTCTGCCGCTGAAGGTGAGGTGCCACCTGCATTAACAGATGATCAAAAATTAAAGCTCAAGGCATACAGTCTCGATTTTCATTGGCTGTTAAAAGAGGGCTACATCGCCGAGTATTCTGATGGTAAAGTATACGCCCATCCGGCTGTGGAGCCGCCAGCCAATACTCTGAAAAACAAAGGCTCCAAATCACAAAAAGTTTCAGCTAAACAAAGGACTGAGAAATCAGCGGATGTTGCGGATTCTGAGGAAAATTCAGAAGTTGCATCCACAGATGAACAAGCCGATGAAATATCAAAGGCAACAGATGTTCAGGAAACGATTAACGAGGATTCTTCTGCCGTAGATACGAAACCAACGGATATACCTGAAGTTGAAATTGAAGCTTCGGATACTGCGATTGAAGAACCCGTGCAGCAAGTGTCTGAAGAATCAGTCGCTACAGATGAAGAGGTCGTTGTTGAATCGCCCGAAGAGGACGCTAAAATAGAGGAGCTTAAAGATTCTACCGAGGAAGTTGCCGAAACGAAGCAGGATGTAGAAGATTCAAGTGCCGAAGATCAGGTTCCATCCGATGGTGAAATCGAGGGTAAGGCTGAGGAAAAAGATCCTGCTAAATCTTAGGAATTCCTGTTTTCGGCCACGCTTCCAATTTGATGTGATGCTCGTTTTCTCTTTTAATTGAAAATTGAAGAAGCCAGCACTCGTCTTCCAGCCAGCCCAATACATTTTCCGGCCATTCGATTGCCAGACAAAAAGGGGGGGCTAAGAATTCTTCAATCAGTAAGCTTTCAGCTTCAGAAGGACTATTCAAGCGGTAGGCATCAAGATGGACTAATTGCCTGCTGCCCTTATAAATTGAATACAGATTAAAAGTAGGAGACTTTACCGTTTCAGAAATCTGCCAAGCTTTCGCCAAGCCCTGAACAAAAGTTGTTTTACCGGTTCCGAGGGTACCCGAAAGTTTTAGGATCTGGTTAAACGGAAGCGCAGTTGCCAAGGATGCAGCGATCGATTGTGTTTCTTCTGCAGACTTTGAGATTATTCCTTTTTGAAGTTTATCAAAAATGTTCATACCCCTTGGATTTCAATTCTGTTAAATCTCCTATGTAACCAATCTGCTCTTGGGTTGTATCTGTTTTGGCAAATAGTACTCCTATTCTTGTAATAGGTATATCGAACTCGGCATTCCATTCGTGGAGGAAATCGCTGGAAATACAGGATGGGTCCAAGGTAAAAACTAACTCATAGTCCTCCCCATCGGTTAGAGCGTGTTCGATCGCATTTCCCCCGGATTCCTCGGCGAGAGCTTTGGCTGCATCACTAATCGGAATTTTGTCAGTTTCTAATTCAACCTTACAATCTATGGGGCATAAATTTAATAAATCGGTGGCCAGGCCATCTGAAATATCCATTCCGGATGTGACTTTGGGGTGACTGGATAACCAACTACCTTCCGCTAAGCGCGGTTCGAAATCTAAATGTTTTCCTTTTATGCTCCCGCCCAGACTTCCAGTGACCCAGATGGTATCGCCCGAACGACCGGATTTTCGTGTAAGTGCTCGGTCTCCTGATTGTCCTATTAAGGTTAATGTAAATGCCAGTTCTGTGAAGGTTGATGAGATGTCTCCCCCTATGATTGAAATGGAGAAGTCTTCCGCTGTTTTCCTTAGACCTTCGTAAAATCCCTTCAACCAATCGATAGAGGTGGATTCAGGAAGGAGGCATGCAATTACAGCCTCAGTGGGAATGGCTCCCATGGCGGCTAGATCGCTTATGTTTCGTTTTAGAAGTTTTGCTCCGGCTAAATGGGGTGGGGTGAATTCGTCGAAATGCTTGTTGAGAACAAGTGAATCAATTGCGATCACGAGATCCCCTGGATGTGCCTTGATAACGGCCGCATCATCACCGATACCGAAAGGCGATGGAGGGGTTGAAGATCCAAGCCATTCTGATATTTTTTCAATGAGTTCACGCTCACCCAAATCGCGTATTTGATCGTCCTTATTCTCAGCAAACGGTTTCATCTTTGTTACCCATTTAAAGTAAGAACCAGAATCGTGTTTCCATTAAAAAGTCCATGTACTATGATTGGGACCCAAATGTTTCCTGAATCCTCGTAACTGCGGCATAACCAGAAGCCGAGGATGAAAAGGGGGACGAAGCTAAGTATGTTAAAGTGCATGAGGGCAAAGATCAAACTGGATACTACTGCTGCTCCTGTTGTTGGAAAATAAGATTTCAGGCTGCGGTAAACAAAAGCTCTGAAAAACAACTCTTCGGTTATCGGTGCTACTACAACCGCGAGTAGGAAAAGTAAGACGAAAGTCGAAGAAAAGGACATAGACTGGACTTGTGTCACGAGGTCCTGTGGGTCCAGAGGTATGTTGAAATGATTTAATATGAAGGTCCATGTATGAGAACCGACAACCATGAGTGGGACCACTGCCAGAAGGAAATAGAATGCCTTCCCGAACAAGGTTAGCACTCCATGTTTTTCAGGATTTACGGGAACGTCGTCCTTGATGTTATAGTACCGATAAAATCCATACAGTCCAAGCAGCATTGCAATGCTCATAGGAAAGGCCAAAAGAAATTCGTTTTCTTTTGGGAATTCCTCGACTTTTTTAAATAACTTGTAGCTCTCGATACCGAGTGAAATGGCCAGGAAAGAAAACAGGTAAACGAAGGTTAGAACAATTCCCTGGTCGAGCAACTTGAGCTTCCAGGGTTTCAGTTTAATTACTTCGCTTTGGGAATAGTCTTTTTTCTTAAGGAAAAGGTGGTGGATAAGGCACAAGGTTCCAGTCACAAAAACAAGCGCGGCAATTAATAGAATAATGGGGTCTACTTCCTCTGTGGTCATCGAAAATCAGCGAACATTTGGTACGGGTGAATGATTGCAGTTCAATTGGTTACTTGAACTTGTTATTCCCCGATGCTTGCGTCGGGGTCGGTGACTGAAGGGAAAGGTTGAAATCGCGGAGATCGCCAGCAAGCTGGCTCCTACATTTTGACATGCGAAAGTAGCTGTAGGAGTGACCTTGGTCGCGAATCGAATACCAAGGATGTCTGCTGGATTCTTGCGAGCATAAGAGAAAAGAGCTTGTTCTTCTATTTCAGATACCACGATGCTTGCGTCGGCGAGTTTCATTTCTGAAAAATATGGCCCTGACTCCAATTAACCTTAGAGTTCATCGATTACCGTGACCCGGTTTTTGATTCGTTCCAGAGTTTTCGGACCAATCCCTTTTATTTTAATCAGGTCCTCCACGGAGTTGAAGGGTCTGGCTTCAATTATACGTTGCGAGTAGACGGACCCGATTCCAGGCAACAGAACCAGTTCTTCTTTGGTAGCATTGTTAATATTCAGCTTGCCGTCCAGGTCCGGTACAGCGGCCAACTGCTTTTTGTATTCGAGTGGATCCCAAACCTTAATGGACTCACGCCAGGCACCCAGCCTTTTTTCCTTGGCTTGGCTTTCAAGCTTCAACAAGCGTTGGCGGAATGTGCTTATTGATGGTTCCTCAGGCCAAGCTTTGCTGTATCCTGAGATACTTGCTAATCCGTTTGCTACAAGGGTCTCAATCAAGTTTCCTTTTTCAGAGCTAATAATTCCGTAGAATCTCTGACCAATTCCCTGTCCATTTTCCCATTGAGTGAATACGGTAAGATCTCCTCTAAGAAATTCTTGGGTAAAGAGTTTTGCTTCACGACCAATCTGGACTACCTCGTCTTGATGAATGCCGAAGTATGCTGCCTGTTCTGCTAATCGTTCAGGATAATCATTTATTTTCTCAGGCGTATCGATCCAGTACGAACGCAGTACATAAGTGGTCGACTTGTGCTTAACCATGAAACTGTCTCCGTCGTTGATACGGTTTGAAATGAAACGACAGTTCTCCAATTTAGCCCAATCAGCGGCCATGATATTATCGCTCAGAAGGAATGCCAGGAAGCTGAAAATGAGGATTCGCGATTTGAGTGTATTGATTATCCAAAAGTTTAGCATGATTAAGTGAATCATCGAAACTATAGCTGGGACGACCTGCGAGCCCTAATAGTGAAAAAATCGAAGGTTGATGATTGCAGGATACAGATAAACCCCTTTAAGTATCCCTCCAGCTACCCAAATACTGCTCTAATCAATCCAACTTTTAAGCAGCTACCTAATCCTTTTATGACTATGAGACTCTTTAAAGTCCCTTTGTTTCTGAATTAGCGTCCTAAAAAGAAGACTTGATTACACTACAAAGATGCTGGTTGATGGC
>JAQBYJ010000157.1 GCA_027622555.1 Verrucomicrobiota bacterium | reverse complement strand
GGATGGTCAGGTCATAGATCTCGACTACGAACAGGACCCCTACCGAATGCCTACCGCCCAAAGGTATCCCTGGCCCAAGGAACGCTTTCGGTACGAGCACAAGGAGCCCGAACAATCACCAACAACCCGGGAACAGCCGAAAGTCGAACAACTGGATAACGGACTTCTTCTCGTCATCGAAGATCCTGAACCCTGGGCTCACGACAAAGAACCAGTCTTTTGGACGGATTGACCCAATAAAACCAGCTTTCACGGAAACTGTTTCACCTCCCTCTGTACACGTTTCCTCAAATAAACGGGAGATCCTCCGGAAGGTTGACTTTTCAGATGCTATGTGGGCAATAATAATGCCCTCATCCTCTAAGGCCGTTCACCACTAACACAGAAATCGTCAAATCTTCTTACCAATGCTCCCAGTTTTCACTCCTCCCCCTACAACCCCCACCTCAGCGGCTATGCCGCTAAAAAGCAAATTCCTATCAGTAAAAGTGATTGTTGCGATTAACAATGATGCCAACGCCCCAATCTTTCAGAAGGCCACATACGGAATCGTCGGTGATCTTTTCGAAGTAATGCCCAAACTCACGGAAGAATTTCGTAAGGTTTTGGGTCGGTGAGAGCTTGGATTCTAGGTCACCTGGCATGGCTTCTTTATAGAAGTCTGTCTTTCACCTGGCGGGTCTCTGTTCAAGAGCCTGCCTCTTTGACTCAAAGACTGAAAGATAAAAAAGCGGTTCTCCTTGCCCATTGGCACGGTGATGAGCTCGCACTCATTCAACTCTCAAGTCGATATCAAATCGCTACACTTTCTTCACACAGTAAAGATGGTGCAATTATGACTGTCGTACTTAAACGCTTGGGTGCAAAGGTCGTTCGCGGTTCTTCAAGTCGAGGCGCTGTCAGTGGATATTTAGGACTTGTGCGGCTTATAAAAAAGGGCGCGAACTGTAGTTTTGCAGTGGATGGTCCCAGGGGACCTTATCATCAGGTGAAGCTGGGTGTTTTGGAAACTTCAAAAAATTTACAGATTCCGATTTTTTGCGCTGGAATTTCTTGCGATCGCGCTTGGGTTTTTGAAAAGTCTTGGAATAAGGCTTACTTACCAAAACCTTTTGCAAAACTTAATATTGTTTGGACGGGTCCCATTGAAATTCCAAACAAGCAGGCTGAGCTCGATGAAAAGTGGACTCGCGAAGTGGCTGAGCAAATTAATGCCGCTCATCAGCAAGCCCAGGGTTTCATTGCTGAATCATAAAGCTGATGCTAGCGTTTTAATGACCTAAGGATGGGGGCTTCATGATTCGATTATTTTTAATCACTTTGTTTTTCACACATTTTTCTTTTGCTCAAACAAATGCCGTCTTGGCTGATGTTGGTGGAAAGAAAATCACTTCTGAAGAGTTTAACAAAAAATATAAAGAAGTCCTCGATGCCGTTAGTTCAAGTGGCGGACCCGTTCCAAGCAAGAGCGAATTTTTAGAAGATCTCGTTCGATACGAGCTTGGACTCTTGGAGGCCGAAAAACGAAATCTAAAAAATGATGCTGTTTTCCAAGAGCGCTACCGTCAAGAACTTTACAAAGTTCTCCTCGAAAAAGAGCTTGGCGAAAAGGCTCAAAGAATTCAAATTTCAGAAGCAGAAATGAAGGCTTGGTACGCACGAAATCCTTCGATTCGGTATAGTAATATCTTAGTTGATGTGAAGCCCGGTGCCACGGCAGAACAAAAAGAAGAGGCTCGAAAGCGAGCTCAAGAAATTTTCGCTGATGTTAAAAAATCAAAAAGGCCTTTTGATGAGCTTGTTCGACTTTATTCTGACGACACTTTATCAAAACAGTTTGGTGGTGATGCGGGCTTTCAATCCCCTTTAACCGTGATGCCTCAAGTGTATGCCGCTGCTAAAGCCGCAAAAACCGGTGAAATTGTAGGTCCTGTGGAAACTCTTTTTGGATTTCACATCATGAAAGTCACCGGACGAGCCTCTTTCGAACAGGCCAATAGAATTCAAATTCGCCAGGCCGTCTTCAATGAGAAGCGCAAAGGTTTGCTGGATGATTATTTCGCAAAACTGAAAAGGCAATACCCCGTTAAAACCAATCAAAGTCTGATTAAATAAGCCTTACGATGACTAATCCTTTGAAAATGAAAGCCTTCTATCAAGCTCTACTCATGGGTACGATGGCTTTTCATTTTTTGGGATGCACGGCTCAAAATCCAAAGGTCAATGCTCAGCAAGCAATTGTGAAAGTCAATTCGCGCACTTTGACGCTCAAAGATTTTTCAAACAGATTGGGTCGTCGCCTTAAAGATTTAGATTCGTTATCTGCAAAAAGCAGCGAGAATTTAGGTTTTATTAAAGAAGAGATCATTAAAAATTTTATTACTCGGTCTTTGGTGCTGGATTATGCAGATTCGAAAGGCCTTAGTGTTTCAAATCAAGAACTCGATTCAGAGGCCGCTCGGCTGCGGGCATCTTATCCAGATGATGTCACTTTTAGAAGGACTCTTGCCGAAGAAAATATTTCTTTTAGCGAGTGGCAAGAACAGTTAAAGGCACGCTTAATTGAAAAAAAGGTTTTTGATCTCATCTCAGAGAAAATCAAAGCTCCCAGCACCGAAGAACTCAGACTTTATTATCAACAGAACTTAGAAAGCTTTAAGACCAAAGAGCGTGTTTATTTGCGGCAAATTGTTGTTGAAGAACACAACCCCCACCTCAGCGGCTATGCCGCTAAAAAGCAAATTCCTATCAGTTCAAATAAACGGGAGATCCTCCGGAAGATTGACTTTTCAGATGCTATGTGGCCAATAATAATGCCCTCATCCTCTAATACCGTTCACCACTAACACAGAAATCCTAAAATCTCCTTCTCTATGTTTCCAGTTTTCACTCCTCCCCCTACCTGTCGCGCCATAGCCCTTGGGCGACGGCGGAAAACCCCCACCTCTGCGGCTTCGCCGCTAAAAAGCAAATTCCTATCAGCCAAACCCTGGATCCGATAAAGTATTTTATCGTGTGCAAACCAATCTAACAAGTAATGGCCAAAACTAACGTTTTATCGTTAAAGTTAACATTGGGCTTCAAATCTGTGATTGAATCCACGAATCGGTTGGACCAGAGGAACAAATTTGGACTCAACCTTGACTCGGATTGCTGAATCACAATCGTGATTCGATGGCACTCAACGTATTAGGAACCGAATTAATTACCTGTAGCGAATCTCCCATGACGGGATATTTTCGCAATGGAAAATGCGATACTTGCTCGGACGACCGGGGCATGCACACCATTTGCGTCCAGGTTACCGATCCCTTTCTCGAAAAAACCCCCACCTCTGCGGCTTCGCCGCTGAAAAGCAATTTCCTATCAGCAAACCCACATTAAGAACGATGCATACGCGCCGCGAATTCCTAAAGCTCATTTCTTCTGGTTACTTCGTATTTACAGCCTCGGCATTGCCTTTTGCGGGTTGTCGTCGCGTCGCCACCGATAAGCCTAAACGATTTACTTTCCCTCAGGGGGTCGCTTCGGCGGATCCACAGCCTGACTCAATTGTTTTGTGGACCCATGTTCTGGATACAGAAGGAAAACAGGAAGCTATTCATCTCACTCTACAAGTCTGCCATGACGAAACATTTGAGTCTGTCTTGGTAGAACAAAACGTGGAGGCTCAGAATGAGAGAGACCATACGGTTCGCGTAGCACTAAATGGATTGGACTCGCAAACGACATACTATTATCGCTTCATTGCTTCTGATGACAGCGTCAGTCCGATAGGCAGAACTTGGACTGCTCCCAGGCATGAGGATGAAGTTGAACTCTCAGTCGCTGTGGCTTCATGCCAGCATTACATGTTTGGATATTTCAGCGCCTATCGGCGATTGATCAATGACGACGCAGATGCAGCCGATGACAGAAAAATAGACCTGATTATTCACACAGGAGATTTTCTATATGAAACTACTTTTGCGGACGTTCCGGACTTAAACGGCCAGGAGAGAAACCTGACTAATTCAGATGGTACCGAGCGAACGGTCTTGCCGTTTCCAGATGGTGAGAAAGTGAAGAACGGAACGATGAGTGCAATATCCCTCAACGATTTCCGCCATTTATATCAGAAATACATTTCCGATCCTGATCTCATGGAAGCAAGGCGGCTTTTTCCATTCGTCTATGTTTGGGATGATCATGAGTTGGTAAATGACTACTGGCAGTCACACCTCAAAGATACTGTTTATCAAAACCGAAAGGTAGACGCCAACCAGGCATGGTTTGAATACATGCCTTGTGCATTGAATACGGCCTGGGAGGGTCCCATGGGTGAAAATCACGCCAAGGATTTTGAACACCCAGGCCAGTTGAAAGATGTTCAGGAACCGGATTTTGATGACGATTATTTAAACCTGGAACCCAACAACCTGAAGGCCATCCATTCGATCGCAATCTATAGATCATTAAGGTGGGGAAAGTTGGTAGATCTTTTCGCCATCGATGGGCGAAGCTATCGAGGAGATCGTGGAGTTCCTAATGAAATCCTTTCAGCTGGACTAGTACCCTATCCCTCAGATCCCCTGGACCCGGCTTTTGTGGAAACGATGAATGCCGGTAGAACAGCGAATAACGGCAACCCTCCGGATACAGTGATCTACGAAGGAAAGGTGGTTGAGAATGTGCGAAAAACCGCTCCAGTCGGATCACTGCTCGGTCGTAAGCAAAAAGGGTGGCTGAAAGGTTCGCTCGAGCAAAGCAGCGCCGTGTGGAAGACCATTATAAACAACACCCCTTTTATGCGTTTTGGTTTTGATGTATCGTTTAAAGAAGGAGGAACGAAAGGAGGGATCTTCTGGTCCGACTCCTGGGATGGCTACCCCATCGAACGTCGAGAAATGATGAATTACATCAAAGACCAAAAATTGGCTAACGTGGTGTCCTTGACGGGTGATCGCCACGCACATTACGCGGGATATATTTACGACGATTACGAGGGAGAAAATCCGCAAGCGGTTATCCCCGAGTTTGCCTGTGCCGGTATCAGTGCACCTTGCCGAATGGTCGTTCAGAATTCTGTCACTCAGGATAATGAAGATTTGGCTGACCTCGTCGTAGGAGATGGAGAAGCGCTTGGCTACTACAACAAAATGGCACCGACATTAAATGCCTGGTTGATCCACGGAGCGCTTGCTGCGAAGGCGATGGCCAAGGGGGAGATGGAGGATGCAGAAAGGAAGAAGCGCGACGATATAAATCCTCACATGCACTATGCAGACAATGACGCATACGGTTTTCTGCTGGCACGCTATACGAAGGAAAAGCTGGAAGTGGAATTTGTCACGATCCCGGAACCCGTACGAAAATTTGGAAACGATGGACCTCCTGCTATAAGGAAGGTTACCTATTCAGTTGACAGATGGAAGTCAGGCGAAAAACCCGAACTCAATCTTGTCAAGGTGGAGGGCGAGGAGCCTGTGATGGGAATAAGGAGCTGATGGAAACGAAACTCCGTTTCTCCCGTTGGGGATTGGCGTGCCACAGTAGTTAGAGTTTCCACCGGTAGGTAAAAGCGTCAGAAAGGAGAAAAAGGATCAATGTTCATATTTCATATCCGGGAAGGAGTAAATGAGGTCAGGTCTGTACTTTCGACAAGAGGAGGTAGCCAGAAGCTGCCATGCCATTGAATGGGTTTGCAGCTTCCTATAGTCTCAGGCTGGGTGACTATCATTCCAAATGCTTATCGCCCAGTTCCAGTTTTTTTGGAGAGCGGATTTCAGTGTCGATGGTCGTGTATATAATTACCAAATACGTTAGGTCTCCACCAGCTTAGGAGTCATTCAAAAGCTGGATTTATGGGTCGCCCGGTTTTTTGCGCTGGGGTGGTCGAAGGGATCAAACGCTACCAAGTCGAAGACGACACCCCGCCAAAGGCTAACATTACCTGCAAGTTGAGAGAGGAGCAGAAGGGAGAGGAGCAGATCCCTTACTTCATTCCGGCTTTATCGATAGTTTCTAGATACTTGTAACTCGTTTCTGGATACAAGAGTTTTTCACGGTTCAAGGAATAACCCTTTCGCACCCACTAGCTAGGCAATGATATTTTTCAGCTTCTCACCACGAGCCAGGCGATCGATATTCTGTGCCATGAATTGAAGCTTCCGCGCTAACATACCCGTGGTCAGACTAGATGCATGGGGTGCCATAATCACATTGTCTAACTTCCAAAACGGGCATGACGCGGGCATTGTCATTTCGCCCGGACCGTCCGGCTCGTTGTACCACACGTCAAGGGCTGCTGCCTTAATTTGCTTGCGTTGCAGCGCATCAAAGAGCGCTTCTTCGACAACCACTTTTGCACGTGCTACATTGATCAAGCAGGCAGTCGGCTTCATCAAAGCCAACTCGTGCTCCCCAATTAACCCTTCGGTTGATTTATTTAGAGGAAGTGATAACATAACAAAGTCAGCCTGTTCTAGCACCCTATCGAGGTCATCCATGCCATTAATTGCGTCCAAACCAAGCTGGGTCGCTTCACCGTCTGATGGAATGGTTCGCGTTGCGGCAATGAGACGCATCCCAAACACCTTAGCAAGTTCAGCAGTTCTGCGACCAATTTGCCCGAGCCCAATAATCGCTAGCGTCCGTTGTCGCAATTCCATCGACCATTGCGTCGTTTCGAAGAGTCTGTCCCAGTTGCCAGACCGCACCGCTTGGTCGGCCTGGATCATCTCTCTTTCCATTGCCAGCATAACCATCAATACCCATTCTGCTATTGCATTGTCGTGCTCGGACACGTTGGCGATAGGGCAATCCTCAGGCACGGCGTCACGATCGATCTTGTCGAAACCGATGCCAGCGCATTGCACCAGCTTGAGAGGGCCTGCCATGGCACCCATTGCTTTTGTAAAATACATGCTGAGGACAACATCGACTTCTGGCATTTTAGCCGCCATCCCGGCCTCATCGTCAGCATAATGGAATTCAACGGGCGTTTCACCCGGCCAATTCTCATGGGTGAGCACACGATAAGGAGTTAGGATTTTGATTGGAGTGTTTTGTTTCATATTGATGACCCAAAGGTTTCAAACGCCTTCAATACAGCACAAGTTATAATCTAAACGGAGTCAAAAGGAATCCAATACATACCGAGTATCGAAGATTCGACTCTTATCTCGGCCGACCTAATATGATATATTGACATCGACCCTATCTCTCGAAACTAACGCGTAAGGGACAACTAAAGGGGTGAGGAACCAAAGGACGTCAGAGGAACCAAAGGACGTCAGGTCTTGACTCTGTACAAGATTGGGACCCGCAGGCGATAGATTTTTTGGTGATCTCTGTTGATGGAGGTAGGGGCGAAGGGTGAGAATCCACGTCCTAAAATAACTTCACAAAATGACCGTGCAATTTGTGAAAATTTAAGGCATCCCTAAACCATGGAATCTATTGAAAATAAGCTAGTTAAGAGGATTCATGCTAACCATAAGGGTTGGGCGTTTTCCAAAATCGAATAATGCCCGAAAGCCAACGTATAGAATGGAAGGCGTCGTGGCATGACGACTATTTGAAGTGGATCTGCGGCTTCGCCAACGCCGAGGGTGGAACCTTGGTTTTGGGCAAGGACGATGAAGGTAATATCATTGGGCTTGCAGATGCAGAGAAGCTTCTGGAGGACCTGCCGAACAAAATCCGGGATAAGCTGGGACTGATGCCTCGTGTCGACCTACATGAGAAGGACGGAAAGCCGTTTCTCGAGATCCGTGTCGCTCCGTCTACCGTGCCCATCTCCCTGCGTGGCGCCTACTACTGGCGCTCCGGCAGCGTGAAGCAGGAACTCAAGGGCGCTGCGCTCAATGACTTTCTGCTCAAGAAAATGGGAATGACCTGGGACCGAGTCATCGAAGCAAACGCGACTATCGACGACATGGATCCGAAAGCCATCGAAAGGTTTAAAACGGATGCGACCAAAGCAGGACGATTACCGGACTTATCGGATTTGTCCGATGTTGATATTCTTAAGAAGCTTCGACTCACCACACGCGAGGGCATTACCCGCGCCGCGCTGGTTCTTTTCGGCAAAGATCCGGGAGAGTTCTACCCGAACCTCTTTGTTAAGATTGGCCGTTTTGGCGATAGCGAGACCGAGCTAAGATTTCAGGAGGTTGTGGAAGGAAACCTTATGCAGGTGCTGCCCGAGACCATCGAACAGCTGGAGAGAAAGTTCCTGACCAAACCCGTTCGCTTTGAAGGCATCCAACGCATCGAGGAGCTGGAGTATCCCGTCGAAGCGCTCCGTGAAATGTTGCTCAACGCTCTGGTTCACCGCAACTACCTGGGCAGCATGACTCAGATGAAAGTCTATGACAATCGTCTGACCTTGTGGAATGCTGGCACCTTGCCCGAGGAATTGAGCATCGAGCAGCTATTCCAGCCACATGAGTCCATCCCCCGGAATCCTCTAATTGCTGAGGTCTGCTACAAAGCCGGTTATATCGACTCCTGGGGACGCGGTGTGGAAAAGATCAGTGAGGCCTGCAAAGCTTCCGGTTTGGCTGCTCCAGTCATTTCCGAACGCTCTGGTGGAATCCTCGTCGAATTACTACGCCCCCAATCGAAAAAGGTCGGTGAAAAGGTCGGTGAAAGGGTCGGTGAAAAGGTCGGTGAAAAACTTAACGAAAATCAGCAGCGCATAGTAGCCATGCTTCGTGAGAATTCCACGATGTCTGCTGCAAAACTGGCCAAGGAGTTGGGGATTTCTGTACGTAAAACAGAAGAAAACCTTAGGAAACTGCGCGAGAGTGGAGTACTTAAACGCAGAGGACCAGCAAGAGGCGGTCATTGGGAGGTCAACGATGGTTAAATTCACCGAAGTCCAACTAGAATCCGCCATCATCGAGCTCCTCGGAGCCGAAGGCTACCCGCACCTGTTGGGCGAGGCAATTGACCCGCCTGACGGCGCGACAGGGCGCCAGCCGCAGGAGGTTCTCATCAAAGCCGACTTGCGCGCATTCCTCGCCAAGCAATACGTCGCCGACCACATCACGCCACAGGAAATCGAAGCGGTCATCAAGCAGCTCGAAGCCTACTCCGCCGCCGATCTCTACGAGAGCAAAAAAGCAATCATGCGCCTCGTTTCAGACGGCTCCCCTCAGCTCGGCACGAATTTCACCAGATCATAAGCTTCAATGCCACTACACAGCACCACTTAAAAATTAATCACTACAAATCTATGAACGAGATTTCATGCCCTCACTGTGGAAAAGCCTTCAAGGTAGATGAGACCGGATACGCTGATATACTCAAGCAGGTCCGTGACCATGAGTTTGAAGAACAACTTAAAGAACGTCTTCAATTAGCCGAAAAAGATAAGGCTAATGAGCTCGCACTGGCAGAAGAGAAATTAAACCGAAAGTTTCAATCCGAAGCCCAAAAGAAGGACTCTAAAATTCAGGTGCTAAAGTCCCAATTAGAGTCGGGGAAAACGCAACTAGAACTAGTTGTAGCGAAAGCTGTAGCAGTTGTAGAGAAGGAGCGAGATCAACTCGCGAATCAACTACAGCAAGCTAAAGCTGACCGTGAGAATGAATCGAAGCTGGCAAAGGTAGAGAAAGCAAAAGAGCTGCAAGAAGCATCCGCCCAGAAGGAAAAGGAAATCCAAGAGCTGAAAAGTCAACTAGAGGCCAAGGAAGTCAGCCAGAAGCTGGCTATCACTGAAGCGGTGAGTGTTGTAGAAAAAGAACGTGATCAACTTAAACACAACCTAGAACAATCAACTCTTCAAAAAGAAGTATCTGAAAAAGCGCTGAAGGATAAGTATGAGACTCAAATCAAAGATCGGGGCACAAAAACGGGGCACAAAAACGGGGTCATATCTTCATTATTGACAAAAATCCAATGAGCATCTTCTTTGATCTGCATGGCACGGAAGTTGAGAGTAGAGTACCCAGGAGCGTGTTATCACGTTATCAACCGTGGTAATTTCCAATCCAAAATCTTTTCAGCC
>JAQBYJ010000156.1 GCA_027622555.1 Verrucomicrobiota bacterium | reverse complement strand
AAATTATAACCTAAGCACAACGGGTCTCCATTTTTCGGGGCAATCTCATTTGGTATTTTTTTGGCTAGCGCTGTTATTCTCTCAATTATTTCATCCGGTGAAATATTCCATTCCGAAGAAGCTTTCTCCCACTGCTCTTTACCTATTTCATTAAGGTGATAGCGTCCACCTATTTTCATCGCCAGTTTAGCTTTTTGAATGGGAGTGTCTATCGGGTAGGGGAGTGATGAAGCTGTATCATAAAGAGGTGCCAATCGGACTTGATTATCCCCGGCTATGAGGAATCCAAAGTTTTTGGCATGGGCATCAGTTCCTCCGATAAACCAATGATAAATCATAGCGTCTAAAAAACGAGTAACATCTTCCAGAGGCTTACTTGATTTCTCTCGAATTAGCTCAAATATTTCGCTGGCTGCAGGGCCTCCTTCATTTTGATATTTGTTATCCGGGGCACGGGATAAAGATTGACACATGTCCTCTTGGTGAACTCTCACGATTGAATTATGGAGGACAATCCTGTCGAAGCGTTTGATAATGATTGTTGGTATATCCCCAATGATTTGAAGTTCAGAGTCAGCAGCTTTAAGATCTAGTTTGTTAGCGAGTTTGAGGCAAAAATGTTCGTTGAGGTCATAGTTGGCAAATTGCCCTGTATCGGGTTTGAGAATATGCGTGGTGGGGGTTTTCCTGTAGGGTACTCCCCAGCGTCCAGATTCGGGATCTCGATAGAGTCCGGTTTTGGGTTGGGCTCCAGCGAGACTGAAGTGCCCCTGATCTCCCAGGCGCCGAGCGGAGGAATGGTCGGCAACTAGCGTTTTAATTCGTTCTGCCAGTTCATCTTCCGAAACCAGGTCACGGTGGGTTTTTGACTGCTCGATAGATGGGAGGGTAACTTGTCTTCGCTAACAAACTGTACCGCTCCTGCACATTCTTCGCCAACGTGAGCGAGTAGTCGAAAGGAATTTCGAGCAGAGACTTGGTATCGTTGCCCCCAACGACGCAAGACATCCAAGTTATCAGGTAGTAATCCGGAGATAAAGGGTCGAACAAGCTCATCGGAATGCCGATTCACGATAAGAGGCATGGAGAGAGAGAGGGGGAATGCATCAGGGTTATATTGCCACGCTTCTTCGTAGACAAATGTTAAACGATCCTGTGAGTAGTTCAGGTAACCCACTATCTTATCCTCATAGGTGGCTATTAGTTTTTCGTTCATAGCGTCGTGTTTCAGGCTAATTAACTTGAAATAATGTCATCCAAATTAATGAGGCTTATTTTAGGGTATGATGATTTGGAGGATGGATCTCTAGTCCACAGATCTATCCCCAATGCTTTTAATGCGCTGAAAACAAGCTTAACTTGTGCCGTTGATTTACCCCTTTCAAACTGGGAAATCCATAGAGGCTTAACCCCTGAACGCTTGGCTAGTTCAGCTTGAGTCCAGCCTTTGGATTTTCTACAGTCACGTACTAATAACCCCAGATCTTTGGGTGAATTAACTTTCATGGCGGGAATACAAAATATTTATTCGATCGAATGCAATTATAAAATACATGCGATAGAATATATAGAAAAAGTTCATTCGATCGAATGTATAGTTGCGAGGCAGTCTAACAAGGCTGGCGGGTTAGTAATTTTAATGGGGGTTCTGAACGCTGCACTGTCGGGTCCAAAACATACAAACCTGGAGCATGCACCTAGTTATGGTAAGTGGTTGTTTACTTGGTTCCGCTTACCATTCGAGGCTGAGATTGAGAATCGGCTTCGGTAGAAGGTGGGACTTTTACCAAGGTGATTGAGGAACTGTGTGGAGAAAAACGAGCTGCTGGCGAAACCGCATGGGTAGATGATGTCGGTCATGTGGAGATTTTCAATCTTACGCTGGATCTTCAATTCAGGCCGGTGACAAAACCTTCGAAGCCTCCTGTGAAATGGGTCTGCGCGACATTCGAATTATTGAAGCCGTATACAAATCTGCCACTAAAGGAGGAGTCTGTGTCGCGGTATAAAGATTTGTTGGTTGCGATGACTGAATTTATCAAAAAAACTTTGCTACGATCCTTGTGGAAAAATTCTGTATTTCTGCTAATGTAATCCGTTACTTTTACGTTTAAATCTGTATTACCCTTTTATGGAAATGGTTTCCAAAGTTACAAATGCCCCTACCTTGCTAGTTGCCACAATCGTGGCGATTTCAGGACTATTAAGCACTTCGCTTCATGCCCAGGAGGATTCCTATACGGATGGCGAAAAGCTATTTGCGTTGAAAGTTAAGCCGTTGCTGAAGCAGAAGTGCTTCGCTTGTCACAACGATGAAGACCTGAAAGGCGATCTGGTGCTCACGAACCGCGAGGACATGCTTTTGGGTGGAGAATCTTCGGATGATGTGCTGATTCCGGGAAACGGCAACGGGAGTCTGATGTATACCGCAACAACCTGGAAGGTGGAAGATTACGAAATGCCGCCGAAGGAAGCGGACAAGCTGACCGAAGAGCAGACCTGGCTCATTCGCGACTGGATTGATGCCGGAGCACCCTGGCCATCCGATGAAGATCAGGCGATTATTACCAAGAAATATGCGGAAGGGGTGATTGTCCAGACGAGTGGTGGGCTGGATGACGACTGGACTTACCGGCGTTATGAGGAACAGAATTTGTGGGCCTACCAGCCGGTAGCGGATCCGGCACCTCCGACAAAGTTCAAAAAAGTGCATCCAGTGGATGCGTTTATAAACAAGAAGCTTTACGACGTTGGCCTCCAGGCTGGGAAGTTGGCTGATCGTAGGACTCTGATCCGGCGTGCGACCTTTGACCTGATAGGCCTGCCTCCCACACCGGAAGAAGTGGAAGCTTTCCTGAAAGACAAAAGTTCCGACGAAAAGGCCTTCGCCAAGGTGTTGGATCGACTGCTTGAAGACCTACGATACGGAGAGCAGTGGGGGAGACATTGGTTGGATGTGGTTCGTTACGCCGACTCCTCCGGATTTTCCAATGATTACGAGCGGACCAGTGCCTGGCGGTACCGGGACTACGTAATTCGTGCCTTCAATCAGGACAAACCCTTCGATCAATTTGTTATCGAGCAAGTAGCCGGCGATGAATGGGATCCCGAGAATCCGGATGCCATTTTAGCCACCGGATTTCTACGCATGGGTCCCTGGGAACATACGGGCATGTCGGTTGCGCGTGAAACGAGGCAGCAGTTTCTGGATGATGTCACCAACAGCGTCGGTCAGGTTTTCTTGTCGCACCCTTTGCAATGTGCCCGTTGTCACGATCATAAGTTTGATCCGATCCCAACCAAGGACTATTACCGTATTCAGGCGGTGTTTGCCACGACTCAATTCGTCGATCGTGAGCTGCCATTTCAAGACTATGAAACCCTGGCGGGTTTTGACGAAAAAACAGTGATGGAAAAGCGGCTGCAGTATTTCGCGGAAATGCGCGACGTTCTGGATGCAAAAGAAACCAAGGCGCGGGAGGAATGGTGTCTGGAAAACGGAATCCCGGTAGGAAATCGCCGAGAGCTCACAAAGCAGGGAATACCGGATGAAAAGCTGCCTCCTCGGAATTATGGGCTCACCTTGGAAGAGCTTGGAGTGATCAAGGTAGGACAGAAGAATGTGCAGCGCACCAGTTTCGAAATGAAGAAGTTCGAGCCCTATGCGTTTTCTGTCTATAGCGGGTTGTCTCCGGAGGAGCCGGTTTCATCGGGGAAAATGATGAAGATGCCGCAGAATCCCATGGGTGGGGGAGAACTGGAATCATCCCATATTCTTACCGGTGGCGATCCTTTTGCTTATGCCGAAAAAGTGACACCGGGAGTTTTCAGCGCCTTGCCGGATTCCAACGATACTCTGGAAGCCAACGAGTACAACAACATTCCTGAAGGTCCTGTTGGTCGGAGACTAGCCTTTGCCAAATGGTTGGCTGATCCGAAAAACACATTGGTGTCGAGATCCATGGCCAATCGCATTTGGAATTATCACTTCGGTCAGGGCATCGTGGACACGCCGAATAATTTTGGGGCGATGGGCGGGAAACCCAGTCATCCGGAATTGCTCGATTTTCTGGCGACGCGCTTCGTGGAGTCGGGATGGTCCGTAAAAGCAATGCACCGTTTGATCATGTCTTCCGAAGCCTACCGCCGTTCTACCGAGTATAAGGATCGCCAGTTGTTAGATGAGAAAGATCCTTACGGAAAATCGTATGCGACGTTTAAACAACGGCGCCTGAGTGCTGAAGAGATCCGGGATAGTATGCTCTACGTTTCTGGTGAGCTTAGCCCGCTGGTGGGTGGTCTGCCGGCCTTGCCGGAAATCAACCGGGATGTGGCCACCCAACCCCGGCAGGTGATGGGCTCCTATGCGGCCTCCTACGAACCGGCCCGGACGCCTGAAGAACGCAACCGCCGCTCGGTGTACGCCAAGAAAATCCGCGGCCTGAGAAATCCCTTCATGGAAGTCTTTAACCAGCCCAGCCCCGATGAGTCCTGCGAATTTCGTCAGGCATCGACTGTTACGCCTCAGGTTTTCAGTTTGTTCAATGGGGAAGACACCCTTTATCGTTCAGTGGCGACGGCCCTCGACTTGCTCGAGAAAAACAAAAGCCGGAAAGCGGTGATCGAAGATCTTTTTCAACGAGCTTACGGTCGCGATTCTAATAGCGACGAAGTGAAGTTGTGTCTGGATCATTGGGATAATATGCAGAAGCGACATGAAGGACTTGATTTCCCACCCAAGGAATTGCCTCGTGAAGTAAAGCGATCAGCCGTGGAAGAAATGAGCGGTGCACCTTTTGAGTTTACGGAGGTTCTTTTTGGCTTCGACGACTACGTAGCCGATCCCGGAATGGCGGATGTCGATGCAAATACACGTGCCTTGGCGGATCTTTGTTTGGTAGTATTCAATTCCAACGAATTTGTGTATGTGTACTAAAAGTCATCAATTTCATGAAGTCTCGTTTAAGGGTAAGGTGGTTTACGGTCAATACCGACGATTCACCGACGGCTCACTCGGCGATCGAGCCCTACCAGTTTCGTCGACAAGGGTAGGGCAACTGCGTCCCCGCAGTGCCGAATCCAGGAACAATAGGAAAAAGTCATGAATAAGAAACTTCAACAAGAGCTCCTTCAGAACATGGTCACTGCCAAACAGCTGAATCGCCGTGACTTTCTTTATAGTATGGGAGCGAGTTTGGGGAGTGTCGCATTGGCCAGTATGCTGCCTCCTGAGTTGATGGGAGCGACTGTGACACCCGGACCATTAGCCGTTAAGGAACCTCATCTGCCACCCAAGGCTAAGAACTGCATTTTCCTGATGATGGAAGGAGGCCCGAGCCACATCGACACCTTCGATCCCAAACCCCAGTTGAACAGCATCCACATGCAGAAGTTCACCCGCAGCGGTGAAAACAAGTCTGCGATGGAAAGTGGTGCTCGTTACTATGTGCAGAGTCCCTGGGAAGCGCGGCAAGTGGGTCAATCGGGAGCCTGGATGACCCAGCCTTGGCAGCATCTGGCCGAGGTAGCGGATGACATTTGTTTTTATCGTGGATGCCAGGCTGATTCGGTCAATCACCCGACCGCCTTGTTTCATATGAACACAGGCAATCGTTTTGGTGGCGATCCCGCCATGGGTTCCTGGGTTACCTACGGATTGGGTTCCGAGAATCAGGATCTACCCGGGTTTATTGTGTTGCCCGAGCTTTCTTATCCTCAGGGAGGTTCTCCCAATTGGGGGAATGGATTCCTTCCTGCACATTTCCAGGGTACGCCGCTTCGTCCGCAAGGGACGCCTATACTTGATCTGAAAGCACCTGAGGGAATCACGACCGATCACCAAAGAGAGAATCTGAATTTGCTGAGCCGCTTTAACCATGATCATCTCGAGGAACATCCATGGCACGATGATCTTCAAGCGCGCATGGCCAATTACGAGCTCGCCTTCCGCATGCAAATGCAGGTTCCCGGAATTATCGATATCGACCAGGAAGCCGAAAAGACCAAAGAGCTTTACGGCATTGGAACGGACGAAACAGAAATTTTTGGGCGAAAGTTATTACTGGCGCGTCGACTGGTTGAAAAGGGTGTTCGCTTTATCCAGGTCTACTCCGGTGGCTGGGATTCCCACGACTTCCTGGAGCGTGCCCACGGCTCTCGCATTGCCAGTATTGATAAACCCATTGCCGGCCTGATTAAAGATCTGAAAGCGCGGGGCATGTTGGACGACACGCTCATCGTCTGGTGCGGAGAGTTTGGACGCAGTCCCGACAACGGTATCCGTGATGGAGGAGCTGCCTATGGGCGAGACCACAACTCCAAGGCCATGACCATGTGGTTCGCAGGCGGCGGAGTTGCCGGTGGAACAACGGTAGGCGCCACCGACGAAATCGGAGCTGAAGCAGTGGATGTGGTTCACCCCATTCGCGATGTCCATGTGACCTTATTAAGCCTCCTTGGCCTCGATGATAACAGGCTTACCTATTTTAGTGGAGGCCGTTTCAAACAGATGTCCCAGTTTGGAGGGAAGGTGATCCAGGAGTTGATCGGCTAGAATTATGAACTACCGCACTCTCGGAAAAACAAATTACAATGTATCAGACATCGGGTTTGGTGCATGGGCCATCGGCGGAACTGCCTGGGGTCCTCAGGATGATGATGAATCCATAAAAACCTTACATGCTGCCATTGATGCTGGGGTAACCTTTATTGATACAGCGCAAGGCTACGGAAATGGTCACAGCGAGGAACTCATCGGGAAGGTTCTCAAGGAGCGGTCGGAGGAAATCAAAGTTGCGACCAAGACTCCGCCTTCACCTGGAGTGTGGCCACCGTCACCCTATGACTCCTGGGAGTCGCGATACAGCGAAGACTATCTGCGGAATAACATTGAGGAGCGGTTGAGAAAACTGGGAGTTGAACGTATTGACCTGTTACAGCTCCACTCCTGGACCCGGGCCTGGAATCGTGATCCACAACCGTTTCATATTTTGCAGAAGTTGAAAGAAGAGGGCAAAATTGCCGCTGTTGGAATCTCCACTCCAGAGCAGGATCAGAACTCGGTCATCGACCTTATGCGTAGCGGACTCGTGGACACCGTGCAGGTTATCTACAATATTTTCGAACAAGAGCCTGCCGCTGAATTACTGCCGGTTGCCCTGGAAGAAAACGTAGGCATCATTGTACGCGTTGCGTTGGAAGAAGGAGCGTTAACCGGAAAGTTTAACCACGACACCAAATTCGGAACAGACGATTTTCGTCATAACTACTTTCGTGGAAACCGCATTCGTCGTGTGGTGGATCGAGTGGAAAACTTAAAGAAAGAATTCACGGGTTGTGGTTATACCCTGGCTGAGCTCGCGTTACGCTTTGCCCTCGATCATCCAGCGGTGAGTACGGTCATTGCCGGTATGAGAAACGTTCGCCAAGTGAAAATGAATACCAAAGTCTCCAATTTAGAACCGTTGTCAGACAGTATAAAAATTGCCCTGCGCAAATACAACTGGCTGAAGACTTTCTGGCATTCGTAAAGTCCAGGACTGGGTTTGCACGCGTTTTACTCGGCATACTTCTTTGAAAATTCCGGATAGCGGGGTCCTGCCTTTTATGAAGGTCTAATCCCTAAACTCCTGGAGGGCCGCCATAAGAATGGGTTTCACCCAATCAGGTGCAGCAAGGGGTTCTTTGGGGAAAACAAGTTTCCTGTCGCGAATGTCCAAGAGGAGTTTGAGTGATGGCCTCTCTCCATCTAAGATATTGGATTGTTCAGAGTTGTCGAAGACTCTTAGACTACTGGCATGCGGAATTAGTTTTATCAGATTTTCCCGGCTCCGATCCCAGCGCTCTCTAATTTTTTCTTCAGGAATGGTGTGGCCGCCTTTTTGGACACGTTGATTTACGCGCGCGATGTTCAAATCAACTCGCTTCAAGCCAACGTAAGAAATCACTAACCGCAATCCACTTTCTGCTGCGTTAATTAGGAGCTGTGTTATGGTGTGTCCACCCAAGGTGGTTTCAAATGCAAAGCTCCGTTTGTTTGTGATGGCTTTTTGTAACAAGTCTTTACCCATCGTCCATGCATGTCCGTTAGCAAGGAATTGATCAATCCGCGGATGTATTCGAAGTATTACCGCTGCTGCTTCGTCTGGATTATAAAATGTCAATCCGTGTTCTAAAAGATATGCTCCTAATATACTGCTTTTTCCTGATCCGTTTACACCAGCCAGGACGTAAATCGTAGGAGGGATTGGCATTAGTTTTTCTCTACTTGCTTGACTGCGGCGTACCCAAGTTCCTCAGTACTCGCCAAAAAAGAGCGCTCCATACCTTTACTATAATCCTGAGTCTGCATACGCTCGAAGATCGCATCGTACTGAGCTTTTAAATCGTCCAAATCGACGGCTAAGTCACCGTTCGCTTGTTGGACGAGATCGTCGTAATCATTTGCAGGTAATATAACAAATTCGCGTTGATTATGCCGTGTGATCGCAACCGCACCATTGGTTTGGGCGGATTTGATAACTGCACCAAATGAATTCTTAAGCGCAGATGCGGATTCGCAGACAAGCTCTTTCGATGCACGATGTTTATAGCTTTTGGGGTTTGGCATACTTTATAAAATGGCCAAAATGGCCAAAATGTCGAGAATATTTAAAATAAGGGATAATTGATCGATTTTCTTTGTACTTCCAAATAATGCACGCTCTTTTATGAATTTGAGCATGCGGATTAAATTGATTCTGTGGCAATAATGGTTGGTTGATTGTTATTCGCTGCGCTTTCGTCTTCGGTAGGCCCTAACCCGACTTTCTCAACTCGCAGCTAAAAACAGCTTTTTTCGGGAGGTTTTCGAACTGTAAGGCGCATAAAACGGGGATGGAGTTCTCGAAAGTGTCTGTAGTGAAGACCTACCCTCTTCCCCAAGAGGTTTTTTTGTGTATACTATGGGGTCGTTATGTTTTTGAGATATACTCGGCGCAAGAAGGATGGCAAAGAACACCGGTATTGGTCGATCGTGGAGAATCGGCGTTGCGAGGGCGGGAAGGTGGTGCAGCGGCCTGTCCTGTATCTTGGTGAGATCAACGACAGTCAACGCGAGGCTTGGTGCCGGGTGATCGAAGGGTTTGATGAGGATGAAGGACAGCCGCGCCAGATGGCCTTGTTTTCCTGGGACCGCTCGATACCGGCTCATGCGCTCGATTACGGGATCGGAGTGCGGCTGAGGGATTTTAGCCTGCACCGTCCGCGGCAGTGGGGTGCCTGTTGGCTGGCCTGCGAGCTGTATGAGCAGCTGGGCCTGGGTGAGTTTTGGTCGCAAAAACTGCCGGACAGCCGGGAGGGGACGCATTGGCGCCACATTTTGCAAACGCTGGTGTGCTACCGTTTGATCGCTCCTGGCAGCGAGTGGAAACTGCATCGTCAGTGGTTTGAGCAAAGCGCCATGGGCGAGTTGCTGGGTGAGGATTTTTCGCTGGTGGAAAAGAATGCGCTTTACCGGGTGCATGACCGGCTCCTGGAGCACAAGCGGGCGTTGTTCGGGCATCTGAGCGAGCGCTGGAAAGATCTTTTTGGGGTGAAGTTCGAGGTCTTGCTGTATGATTTGACCAGCACCTACTTTGAAAGCGATCCGCCGGAAGGGCCGGACTGCAAGCGCCGTTTCGGCTATTCTCGCGACAAGCGCCCGGACTGCGTCCAGGTGGTGATCGCGCTGATCGTCGCCCCGGAAGGTTTCCCGCTGGCCTACGAGGTGCTGCCCGGCAACACCTCCGACAAAACCACTCTGCGTGCTTTCCTCAAAAAGATAGAGGCGCAATACGGCAAAGCCGAACGCATCTGGGTGATGGATCGGGGCATTCCGACCGAGGAGGTTCTGGAGGAAATGCGCCGGAGCGATCCGCCGGTGTATTATTTAGTGGGTACGCCCAAGGGGCGGCTCAAAAAATACGAGGCCGCCTTACTGGAGCAACCCTGGAAGAAGGTGCGCGAGGGTGTGGAGGTTAAACTCCACGCCGGGGACGGCGAGCTTTACGTCTTTGCCCAGAGCCATGACCGCGTGGCCAAGGAACGCGCCATGCGCCGGCGGCAAATGCGCGGCCTGCTACCGCGCCTC
>JAQBYJ010000155.1 GCA_027622555.1 Verrucomicrobiota bacterium | reverse complement strand
CAAGCCTGAACTACGAACCAAAAAAAAGAAAACCTTCCTTCCGGAAGGCTTTTCGAACAGGGTCTAGTTAATTCAAAGGGAGATGAGGTAGTTTAGACGCCTCAACACCACGCAGATGTTACTGGTGAAGACACTCTATGATTTACAGACCCGCTGAGGAGTGAGACCTTAAACCTTGTCGGAGCTTAAGCAAGTAATCACAGGTTCGTGCGCTTCATACTACAATACGATGAGTCTATTCATTTACTTTTTTACACCCGAAGCCTCCACTAACTTGGAGCAAGCTTCCCGAGATTCCTGGAAATACTCTGTCACTTGAGCACTCCAGAAAAATTTCTTTCGGATCGGCAGCGAGGAATCCTTTTTATTCTAATAAGCGGTTTCTGCTGGGGGTTTCACGGAATCTTGATCAAATATGCCTTGGGTTTTGGGGTCTCGTTCCTTCAGGTCTTTTTCTTCGAAGTGATATTCGCAACACTGTTCTTCGGATGCTTTGCAGGTTCGTTCCTTAAAACAATCCGCCCGACCAGGAGGAGCCACTGGGTTAACTTGATAGCTGTTGGCTCCTGTACTATCGGGGTAGGTTACTTTCTGTTTCTATCCTTTAGTCTGGGGCCCGTGGCAATAGGAGCGACTTTTATGTTTATGTATCTTCCGGTGGTATATGGATATTCGCTGCTGGCAAAACACCAAACCCTGTCACTAATAAAGATCGCTTCAATCAGTATGGTTTTACTCGGTGCCGTGCTTACCACGGAGATCTTGCAAAGTTTTAAAGAGGCGGGGGCATTGGCCGCAGCATTCACCGCCATTTTCGCGTCCATGTGTTATGCCATGGTTTTTATCCTAACGCCAGCCACAGCAGCCTACACGACTGCTGAATTCCGATCATTTGCTGTTTCAGGAATCGGATTGATCGGTTGCCTCGTAATATTCGCGTTTATTCCGAGCCTGTGGTTCCCTCTCGGTGATAATATCTGGCCACTCGTTGGTATGGCCTTACTGCTGGGTGCCATTGGTCAAACTTTGCCCGTTATCACTCTAATGAAAGGCTTGCCGCTCACGGGAAGTAGCCTGGGAGGAGTCCTCGCAGCCGTAGAGCTCCCCATCGCGGTTTTTGGCGCGGCTATCCTGCTTGGCGAATCCCTAAACCTTCTAAAATTGGTTGGAGTAGCGTTGGTGTTGTCGGGCATCATCCTATACAATCAAAGCGATAGAAAACGGTTATCGCGGTGACTGCATCCTCATAATTTTGATGAGCCTGTTAATCTCAGGAACCCGGGAGATTTTCTCAAATCAGACTTTCAACCATTTATGTTCAAAATACTCAGCAGTACACGCTTCCTAATTACGGTGGAGGGTTGTTTTACCAGCTTTAAGATTTTCCAGGAATATAAGTATAGAGCGGCGTCTTATTTAGGATGATATCTTTTCATGATGTGTAATTTTCTTAGAGTCCAATTCTTGATTTTTTTGGGATTCGTCTCATTCGCTTCCGCTGCAGATCCGTCCTTTATTTTTGATTTAAAAACGAAAACGACCGCACCAGATGTACTCACCAGAGTTTATGGACGAGGGCTGGATGAAGATGGGGCCAAAGGTGTTCCGGTCGCTGGGGGTTACGACTGCAATGGAGACGGACACCTCGACTATGCATTTGCCCAAATCCAAGGTGATCCGCTTGGCCGGATCGGTGCCGGAGAAGTTACACTTGTCTTCGGCGATGGAACGATAGGTGGCACCATCAATTCCGCCATTTTTCAGAGCCGGATTCTCCGTATTGCCGGGACCCAAAGTAACGAAACAACCGGTGCCGAAATCTGGATGGACGATGTCAATGGAGATGGCATCGGCGATCTGTTAATTGGCCGACAAAATCATTCGCCTTCTCCTCTACGACTTGGAACTGGAGCACTCACAATTGTATTTGGAAATCCTCAATTGAAAACTCATGCCGAAAGCCTGAGTTATCTTGATTTAGGAAGCCCGCCTGCGGGAATAAAGGTTATTACATTTTGGGGTGTATCTGCCTACGACCGACTGGGAATATGGCTGCGAACCGGAGACATTACCGGGGATGGCATCTCAGATGTTCTTGTAGGGGCAGATGAAGTGGATGGCGTCGGCCTTCCAGTTTCTGACAATAGAGGTGCGGCCTATGTTATCCGAGGTGGAGTTTACTTAAACGATTCACCAAGCATTATCGATTTAGCCGATTTTGGATCCGAAGATTTCCCAGCAGCTTTTAAAGGACAGGTTGCATGGGTGGACCCTCCCCTTCAGTCGGCTGATTATCATTTTGGAGGAACGGTTCAACTCGCCGATTTGGATGGCAACCATCGCATGGAAGTTTTGGTGGCTGCAACCCTATCGAGGTCAGGTGCGAATCTTCGATTGCCAAATGCTCCGGAAAATACGGGTGAAGGCTCCGGGGGAAGTCAGGACGGATCAGTCTTTATTGTTTGGGACGAAAATTTCCCTCCCGGTCCGTGGCCGGAAGGCTATCGCTTTTCAGCTGAATCTCCACCGCTTGGAAATTTTACGCGTATCGATGGAGATCCTGATTACACAAATTTTGGCGAGGAAATGATTGGAGGTCTGGATTTTAGTGGTGACGGTTTTCCTGAACTCTTTGTAGGCGATTTGATCGCAGGACCAGACAATAGACCGGTGGCTGGAATTGGATATATACTGTACAATGCGGGAAATCTGAGAGGCCGGAAATTCAGAATAGACACGCCTCCGCCAGGTATTTTTGTAACATCGATTTACGGACCAAGTATTGGAGCTATCGGAGGAGATACGGTTTCGCAGGGTGATTTTGATGGAGATGGAAATGCGGATTTGGCGTTTGGGAACCCTGGTGACAGCCCGGAAATAAGGACAAAGGCCGGAAGCGTTCATGTGTTGTATGGGCAACCCGGAGGATGGCCCGGGCTCGTAAATTTGAGACCCGACACAAATGGATTAGTCGACGTTTTCCCAGCACTTGATATCATGAGAATTGCTGAAATCGATGGTGCTCAAGGCACCACCATTTCAAACACCGGCGATACCTTATCTTATAGCGGTGTTGCAGCTGATATCGATAGGGACGGTTTAAGTGATTTACTTATTAACGAAATGGTAGGCGACGGAGTTAGCACACTTGATGTTGGTAATTTGATAATCATCAGCGGTGCGGCTTTGTTTCCTAAGCCAACGTTTAATTTATTACCTTCAGAAACAGGACCTATCGTTTTTGGAAGTCGTGCTATCGATGAAGGAGAATCCTCCGTACAGAATATATCTTTTAAAAACATCAGCAGTAATAATCTCACACTAACTACAATTACGATTGAGGGTCCCAATGCAGGTGACTTCAGTATTGTTTCCCAGAGCCCTGGAACAAACCTTATTCCGGATGCTACAAAGTTGATTGGGGTAAGCTTTAATCCTTCGTCCATTGGATATAAAGGGGCAGCTCTTGTAATTAAAACCAATCAGGACAGCGTTCCTATCAGGTTAGGTCTCTCAGGAGTTGGAACCGATAGCAGTCTGGATTCCCGGCAATTAGCTATCGAAAAAAGCGGACCCGATATCGAGCTTACATTTGAATCGGAAATTTCAGTTCATTACTTACTGCAAAAGAGCGATGACCTTAGCGATTGGTCTACCGAAAATCTTAGAATTGGAACGGGTGTCATGATGAATATCTTCGAGCCGAATGCAATTGATGAAACAACGGCGGGTACGTTCTATCGCTTGCTGGCGACTCCAGGGAATTAATTAAACCAAAGGCAATCCGGCTTGCACTGAGCCTTTCTGGAACTACGGTTCATTCTTTCCATTCAGCCATCCATCATCGCCCCAACTTTTAATACTATGCCTCGAATTCTTCTAATTGTCCTGTTCATCCTCCCTACCCTATTAATCGCCAAGGAAGGGCCTTTTTTCACCACGGGTATTAAAGTAGGCGAAGTAGACACCACCAACGCAATCGTTTGGGTAAGGCTATCCCAAGAACCGGAGGCTGACTTCGAACGCTTGCCTATCTTTACCCAAGGATTGACGGATGAAGAAAACGATTCGGGCGAAATGCCAGACGATGTGGTACCCGGTATGGCTGGCGAAACACGCGTTTTGTTTTGGCCAAGTTCCCAAAATGAAAAATCAAAACGTTCGACCACATGGGAGGCTGTTTCAGTAGATGAGGATTTTACCTATCAATTTCGAATCGCTGGTCTCAATCCAAATGAAGACTACTCCTATCAAGTCGAAGCGCGCAAAGCAGGTGAAAGGACCATAACGGCTACGGCCAATGGACAATTCAAAACCGCTCCACTGGCGGACAGCGTGTCTCCTATTCGTTTTATTGTTACAACTTGCCAGGCGATTCGCAGTATAGATTCCGGCAGAGAAGGACATTTAACCTACGAACAAATGCTCGAGTTCGAACCTGACTTTCTAGTCCACACCGGGGATATCGTTTATTATGACAAGGCCCCTCTTGCGAAAAACATTCCCCAAGCACGGGCCAAGTGGAACCTGATGTTCTCCTACGGAAATAATCAACGCTTTCACCAAAACGTAACATCTTATTTCATGAAAGATGATCACGACACTTTGAAAAATGACTGCTGGCCAGGACAGACTTACGGAGACCTGACCTTTGAACAGGGCCTCGACATTTTTCGCGAACAGGTTCCCATGGGCGAGAGTACCTACCGGACTTACCGATGGGGAAAAGACGTCCAAATCTGGATGACGGAAAATCGGGATTTTCGCTCTCCAAACCGGATACCCGATGGACCTGAAAAAACCATTCTTGGTGAGACACAAAAAGCGTGGCTCAAGCAAACCATTCTGGAATCAGATGCCACTTATAAGTTTGTCATCTCACCTGGCCCAATGGTGGGTCCGGACAAAGAGGGCAAAGCAGACAACCACGGAAACGATGTCTTTGCTCATGAAGGACAGGAACTGCGTGATTTCCTAAGTGCTCAAAAAAATACTTATGTCATTTGCGGTGATCGTCACTGGCAGTATTGTTCGGAAGACCCGAAAACGGGACTCATAGAACTGGGTAGTGGAGCGATCAACGATCAACACAACTTCGGGGGCAATCCTGGCGAAAACGCCGAGTATCATCGTTACTTTAGCGGTAAAGGAGGTTTCCTGGGAATCACGGTTGAAAACGGAGCCGCCAGAGCTGAGTGGTACACAACCAATTACAGTTCTATAAAACCTTCATTGCTTCACACGGAAGTTCTTGGCCGGAAAAACTAGGACGCTAAATGCGACCGTTGTTATTTTTACTTAAGCATTTCCTGGTGAATCCAGGAATAGGTCTTTCCTAATCCTTCTGATAAAGAAATCGAAGGCTGCCACCCGAATATTTGCTGAATTAGAGTATTGTCACTGGATCTTCCTCGAACCCCCTTCGGAGCATCCAAATTGTAATCACGTTCGACCTTAACTTCAGCTATACCCTCAATAATTTCTGCTAACTGATTGATACTAACCATTTCAGAGCTGCCTAGGTTAATAGGATCTACCCAATCATTTGACTCAGTAATCAAATGAATCCCCGTTATACAATCATCTATGTACATAAAGGATCTGGTTTGCTCTCCATCTCCCCATATTTCAATGCGGTGTTCACCGAACAACTTACCAGCAATTATTTTCCGACAAATAGCGGCTGGCACCTTTTCCCTTCCACCATCGAATGTACCATAAGGCCCATAGACGTTGTGAAAGCGGGCAATCCGAGTTTGAATACCAAAATCTTCCCGGTAGTGTCGGCATAAGCGTTCCGAAAAAAGCTTCTCCCAACCATAGCCATCTTCAGGCATAGCCGGATAAACATCTTCTTCTTTCAGGGCAGCGACATCGGCAGTCGATTGTTTATCTGCAGTATACACACAGGCAGACGATGCATAAAAATATCGTTTGCAGTCATTCAACTTCGCGGCCTCCAAAAGGTGCGTATTAATAAGCACACTACGCATGCACAACGCTTTGTTAAGCTCGATGAAACCCATACCTCCCATATCGCATGCCAGATTATAAATTTTGTGGCATCCATTGGCAGCTTCCAGGCATGCGTCAGAATTCGTAAGGTCCAGGACACGATTATCAACTTCTTCAAAAACCTGATACCATTTGTCCACTGGCTTTATATCGACGGCAATAATGTTCAGACAGCCTCGCTTTAATAAATCGGCGACCAGATGTCCGCCAATAAAACCACCAGCTCCGGCTACAAGAATAGTTTGTTCTTTAAAATCGCTGGGGAAATCCGGTTCCGGAAGTGTCTTTCTATCTGTGGATTCTTTCACTGTTTATAAAAGCTTTCATCTGCTCCCACCTGTGCGAGTACGTATGATGATTAATCAGCATTTCATAGTTTTTTTCAATTAACGATTGGTAGTCACTGAAATTTGAGAGGATGGTTTTTATCTGCCCACATGGATCATTTAAATCAACAGTAACCATCGGATTGTATCCGAACAACTCTTCCAAGATCGGAGGACAGTGTCCCAGGACGAGGGCTTTGGATGCAATGGATTGAAAATACCGCATAGTCAGTGCATCCACATCCATAGTTTTGTCCGTAACGCTTCGAGGGAAATTTATAACCATCTTTGCCGCACCCATTGCGGTGATAAAATCTTCCCGGGTATCCAGCCATTCATGGTGATAGCTAATCCCATCGGGCAACCCTTGAAGCAATGATTGGTGGTAACTCTCCAGCTTTCGACCAAATGCGAGTATATCGATCGTTTTGGATTCGTTCGCACTATATTTATTGGGATCTACTGCTTCAGCAATAAAATGAACCCGACATTCATTAAGTACAGGTTGCAGACGTTCACGAAAAATCGGATGACCAACAAAAAGAATGGAAATCCCGGTGTCTTCAACAAAGCGAACCACTTGCTCCTGAGTGACCCATGGGGGAGTAGGATCATATAGATAAGCCACTTTTGTTCCCCTCAATATAAAGTCAGGACATCGCCGGAATGAAGGACCACCCAGAATAGCTATTCTTACTTCTTCCTTTGCATTGATCGGTGGTTCCAAGGGGGCTTTCATCCCAAAGCTTCTTCTAAGCGTTCTCAGAATACGGAATAAAATGGATGATAATACTCTGAATACTTTTCCTCTCTCGATCGATCTGACTTCTTTATCAAGTAGAATACTGTCCTCAAATTCTTGGAAGTCTAAATAGTTATGGGAGGCACGATCACTCCAATTTCTTACCAGGCCATATTTGAGATGCATAAAAAATAATAGAAAAGAAAAGTCTCAATAACAGGAGAAATAGGTCACGTGGAGGACAATCGAAGGTTTTTATGACTCTCAATAAGTAAAGACAGTGGTCAAACCAACTTTACAAACGATTCAACAAAATCTAATAGCTATTTTGAGTAGTGGATTCCCTGATTTGTAAGAAACAAGGGAATTGGGGATTGTCCTGAAACTGCTGTTATGGTTATGTTTAAGGTTCATCTTCTTTGTAATTCCGAAGAACCGGTACTTGTTTTTCCCGGTTCTTATAAATGGAGCTCTCACGGGGATTCGAAACTACACCCAACCATAGCAGTTAAACAATATGAAACCCATTTTTTCTACCGCTAAATGCTCCAGCATTTTTATTTTCCTATTTCTTTTTATTTCGATCGCTGAGGGGGTAACGAAAACGGGTACAATAAACGCAGATGAAACTTGGTCCGGAGTCATTGAAACAACCGGAAATGTGACAATCGCTGAAACGGTTACCGTTACTGTTAATCCGGGCACTATTGTTAAAATGGGAGCTTCTGACTCCATCAGCAACGATGGGACATTTAGCGTAATTGGCACCGCGGAATCGCCAATCTATTTTACCTCTATCAAAGATGATACTCTGGGCGGAGACACCAATGCAGACGGGGGGCTACCACACCAGCTGCGGGCGATTGGGCCAGAATGGAGAACATTTTCGGAAACACAGCTGATATGGCCCTGGAACATGTTTTCATAAAGTATGGCGGGGTTAGCAGTTCTGCGGCGATATTTGTGGGATCTGGAAAATTTTCGATCGATAACGTATCAATTACGGATTGTTCGACTGCGGGTATTCTTTATTCAAATTCCACCTCTGGTGATTATCAGATAAACAATTTAACGCTTGAAAGAATTGGCAGTACCACCTCCCACTACGGTGTAGGGGTCATTAGTTCAAATGCAATTGTGACGAGTACGAATCTTACGACGATAGACGTAGCAGGTCGTCACGTAAGTATTACCAATGGACTCCATTCGTGGAGGAGTTCAGGAAGCACATTTTCAGGATCTGGGATTAAAGCTATAGAAATCAGAGGCGGTACTATAACCGGGAATGAGGTTTTTGATGACGAGGTGCCCTATTTACTGACCGCAGAATTGATAATCGCGGATGGAGCGGCCTTAACCATTCCTGCGGGAACAACTATTTTTGCAGAAACTGCCGGAAGGTTCAAAAACCAGGGAGTCTTAAATGCCATTGGTACTGCTGAAAATCCCATAACCTTCACATCGCTGAAAGATGACACGGTTGGAGGAGACACAAATGGAGATGCAGCTGTAACGAGTCCTGCACCGCAAGATTGGCAGGGTATATTAACCGAGCTTTCAACGGCAGTTACCACCCTTAAACATTGTAATTTCAGCTATGGTGGTGGAAGTCAAAACAACACCGTATATGCCTTAAGAGGGTTAACCATCATAGAGGATTGCCTCATTCAGTTTTCAGAAACACGAGCCGTTTTTATACAAGAAGGAGATGCGATTCTTCGAAACAACACATTCACGGATACATCGAGTGTCGGTATTTACATTAAAAATTCCAATGGCTTTACAAAGTTGGAAAACAATCATTTCGAAAACTGTGTTGCAGGAGTTTATTCAGTCGAATCTGGAGTGCAATTGGATGCCAGTGGAACAACAGCAATCAATTGTGGGTGGACCAATGCCATTAAGTATGTTGAAACCAGCGGTCCGGTTTATATTCAGGAAGACCAGATCTGGCAGGAAAATTTATTGTATTACGTAACACGCGACCTGGAAATTAGCGACGGTGTTTCTCTGACACTGGCACCGGGGACCCAAGTGAAAGTTGCTCCAGGATCAAAGATAACCGTAAAGGGAGAATTAAGTGCAGTTGGCACCGATGTCTCTCCGATTCAGTTTACTTCCTTCCTCGACGATAGTATTGGGGGTGACAGCAACCAGGATGTCGATGCAACCGCTCCTTCGGCTGGGGACTGGATAGGGATTTGGGTGATATCAAATACGACATCCACGATCGATTTTGATTATGTGGAAGTCTACTACGGTGGCCACTTGTTACAGCTTTCAAATCGTACAGAGTTTCAAATCACCCATTCAACCTTTGCCTATGCTAGTAAAAGCGGTGTTTTTATCGATGACTATTCTGGTGGTACATTCTCGGGAAACTCCATTCATGATGTAGCTTGGAATGGTATCTATTCCGGCGTCTATAACACCGCACTCCAGACCAATATTACCAATAACAGCTTTGAGAACACGGGTGGGAAAGCTATGTTTTATTCGATAGACTCTCCTTTCAATGTTTCGGGGAACACTTTTTCAGGTGGGCTGAATACTGAGACAATAAGGATGAGAGGGGGTAAGATCCTAGCGGGAAGAACCGTCACTCTGGAAGCCAACCAAACCTACTTATTTATCGATGATGGCAATGATGAGCGGGGTGGTATCATTGAAGTTCTTTATGGAGCGACACTAATCGTCGAAGAAGGAGCCATTTTGAAATTTGATAAGTACGGGGGGATTTTCCTGGACGGGCACATGGAGTTTCGAGGGACAGAAGAGAATCCGATCATTCTGACCTCTCATTTAGATGATACGGCTGGTGGAGATACTAATGGCGACGGAAGTGCGACTACCCCAGCACCCGGGGATTGGTTTAATATTTGGTTACGCGACGGCTGGACAGGCGGTGGCACATATGCATTAGCCACTGGGACTTTAGAAAACTTTGAAGTCCGATTTCCAGGACTAGAGTATAATGGATCGGGTGGAACCGCGGGACCGGGTATATTGCATTTTGGCGGGACCATCACTATGTAGGATTTCCTAATCACACATTCACTACATGACGGCTATGAATGTCGCTATGCTAATGGTAACGCAACTATCGATGGTATGACGATTATAGATACACAAGCGGCGGCTATGAGGTTGCTGGATGGTACCGTTCATATGGATAATGTGTTCATCGATGAGATTGACGGGGCTTCGCTTGTATTGCGTTTGGGGGACCTAGTACCATGTAACACATAAAGTTTCTTATAGACAGGCTTCTGAGATTGCGCCATGTTTGAGTCATGGCACCAAGATATAAAATCACCCTGACGAAGAATG
>JAQBYJ010000154.1 GCA_027622555.1 Verrucomicrobiota bacterium | reverse complement strand
AATCCCAGCATGATCTAGGTATCCCATTCCAAATGCTCGTCAATCACCGTGCCAAATAAAAATACCGTGCAGGTGGCATACCCGGTTTGGAGTATGCCGGACCGCTTGCCACGGATGGCACGAACCTGTTCGTCAATACGAGCACTGGCGTGGTCCGGACAACAGATGGCACTAGCTTTCTTCAGACGGCCGATATCGAGAACAGCACCTGGCAGTTTGTGAAGGTGGTGAATGGAGAAGTCTGGGTGGGCGACGGGATTTCCAGTCAGCACTACACCTATCTCTGGCGTTCCTCGGATCTGGGGGCGACCTGGAACGCTGCCAGCAATGGTATGCCGGGCGATGTGAACTTGATAACCGTGGATGATGTGACTTATGATGAGGACACGGGAACCTATTGGACAGCCTCGCAATTTGGAGGGGCCTACCGTTCAGCTGATGGAACGAACTGGACACAACACCGGGTGGGGTTGCCGCAAGTGCCTTTTGTTGGATATTCTGTTGGAAAGTACATCGTCGCAGAAGGGGGCGACGCAATGCTGTCCATGAATGGAGATGGTAACATTGTCGGAGCGGGTATTTTCAGGACTCAGAATAACGGGGCTTCCTGGTCAAAACTTCCCGAGGTGGTCGCAGGTACTCCGGGGAATTTTATTCAGATCGGTGACAGAATCCTCTATACTTCTTCCGGCATTAACCTGATCACGGGAGGACTTTTCATAACCGAAGATTTTGGCGATACCTGGACTTATCAGGACCAATGGTTGAAGACAGCTTTCTCCATGGCAACAGATGGCACGACAGTGTTTGCCGGTAAAGGTGCTGGTGTCTGGTATTCTGCCAACCAGGGAGACAGCTGGGATCGAATCGACACAACCGGACTGCCTCAAGGGTGGAATGTTGTGGCGATTGAAAAAGTGGGAAATAACCTGTTTCTGTTAAGTGAAGAAAACAACGTGGGTAAGCTTTACCGCTTGGATGTGAGTGGGGTGCAGTTTCGAGCTTCCACACAAATCACCTTGCAACCCGTTGGGGACGATATTTTGGAAGGCAATGCGATTACTCTGGAATCGGATGCCATTGGAGAAGGAACAATCACGTATCAGTGGTTTAGGGACGGCGCGCTGTTACCTGGAAAAACTTCCAAAGATCTGGTGATTGATCCTGCCGAGTTGACCGACGCGGGTGCTTACACTGTGAAAGCTACTGGAGGATTTGGAATCGCAGAGTCCAACCCGGCTACGGTTGTTATTAAAAACCGTAACATAGGAGCCCCCGATCCGCAGTTCAGTATTTCTGCAGGCATTTTCGGCGATGTCGAAGCGTCAGTAATTGATCCCGATGGCAACGTCTGGTTTACAGGACAATTTTCGGTTGCCAATAACTCGATCATCAAAGTCGATCCTGTTGAAGGTACTATCCTTGCCTCCATGGGTTCCAGCGCTCAGGGCAAGTCTGCCGCACTTGATTCTGAAGGCAAAATCTGGATTGGAACCAACAACGCCTGGTTGCATCGTATTAGTCCAACAGCAGCAACGATCGATTTTACTGTCGATATCAACGTGAACGCTGGATCGGGCCGAGTGAATGAGATCATTCCTTATGGAGATGAAGGTAAGGTGCTCATTGCAGGACTGTTTAATAAAGTGGGTGGTGTGGATACAGGCCCGATGGTCTTGCTTAATCACGATGGCACTATTGATACGAGCTTTGATTTTAGTCTCTCAATGCTGTCTACCACTGAAATCCGTGGCATGGACGTCGATGGGGATGGAAACATTTATGTAATCTCGGGTTCGAGCGTTCGACCGGTCTACAAACTCAATCCGGACGGTTCCAACCAGACTGATTGGTGGCCCGGTGAAAAGATGGAACCCCAGAACCAAGCTAATATCAAAGGCGACCTTCGTGATATCAAGGTGATGCTCGATGGAACAATACTTCTGGGTTTCAGGAATCACATTTCGACAAATACCGTAGTTATCCCAACTCCCCAAAACATCATGCACATTGCTGCAGACAGTAGTTGGATAAATGATTTCAATGTGGGCGGCACAGGAGCCGCCGGTGAAGTACACGGCATTCATATTGCCCCTGATGGCAAGATCATCATTCGTGGAAACTTTAACGGTTATGTGGGTGCTACTTACAACAGCGGAAACAAAAATATCACCCGTTTGAACGCTGACGGCTCACCCGACCCCTACTGGAATCCTGGTCAGGAAGGTTGGCGTGGAACTGTCATGACTGCGTCTATCGACGCCGACGGTAATGTTTTCGGAGGCACTGATCACACCTGGTATAACGGCACAAACCTGAGCCGTATATTAAAACTTGCAGGTGATGTTTCTCCAGTTGCGATCGTAGCTCAACCTCAACCGTTGACGATTCTGGATCTCGGTGAAACAGCTACCTTCAAGGTCTATGCATTTGGAACCACAGCCCTGGCTTATCAGTGGCGCAAGGACGGTGTTAATATTCCGGGTGCTAATGCTGACATACTTGAACTGACTAATATTGATGATGCCGATGACGGTTACTACGATGTGAAAGTCAGTAACAGTTCAGGGACATTGTTTTCTGAGGAAGCACGTCTCATGACAATCAGTGTGCCCAAATATGTAATACAACCCATGGCGATCAGTGGGGAATCCGGCGATGAGCTGATGCTCTCAGTCGAAGCCATAGGCCTGGGGGATCTTACCTACCAGTGGTATTTCGAAGGCGAGGCCATAGCGGGTGCTACCGATGCTTCTTATACGATTCCTTTTGCAGCTGTATCAAACAGTGGAAGCTACTATGTAGAAGTAACAGGGACTTCGGGAACCTCTACGAGTGAATCTGCTTTGGTCGTTGTTGAATCCTTCGCCGGAGCACTCGACCTCGGATTCAAAAAAGGAACAGGGTTCAACGGTCAGGTATATGACATGAAGGAGTTGGAAGATGGGAGTGTGATAGCTGGCGGTTATTTTACGCAGTACAATGGAGTTACCGTTCCCAATATTGCCAAACTGGATTCGAATGGAGTATTGGACGAGACCTGGACCTCCATTGTTGCATCCAATACCTGGGTACGGACGATGGATTTTCAAGCTGATGGCAAGTTGCTACTCGGTGGACCTTTTAATAAGGCCAATGGCTGGTCCTGGGCGATTTCACGTTTAAAGACAGACGGAACATTTGACACTGATTTCAATAGCGCCGGAACCGGTTTCAATAACAACTCAGCAGTACTGCAACTGGCGGTTCAGGAAGACGGCAAGATCCTGATTCTTGTAGACAGAACCTACAATACGAATCCCATTTATAACGACGTGCCTGTGGATAATCTTTTCCGTATCAATGAAGACGGATCGATCGACGATACTTTCGCGATGGTCGAAACCAGTAATACTCCGCTGGGCTTTAAATTGTTACGTAGTGGCAAGATAATTCTTTATGGAAGCTTCACGACGGTGAATGGTGAATCCATTTCACGTATCTTAAGATTGAATGCAAATGGTGCTATCGATGATACTTTCGCTTTAGGTGCGAGTCCCAACAGTCAGGTTGTTTCTGTAGATGAGACCGGTGACAGAAAACTCGTTTTGAGTGGAAATTTTCAAACCTTGGGAGGGTATAGCAGACAATTTTTGGCACTGTTAAATGCAGACGGTTCAGTGAATGAGGAGTTTGATACTTCGCCTACCTCGGGCAATTATCCTTCGGGCGCCACCTACGATGCAAAGGCACTGTTGAATGGCGATATACTCGTTATTGGAAACTTTCTTGTTTGGGGGAGCCAACCCCAGGCCCCGCCTTACCGAATCGCCACGGTAAATCGTCAGGGCGAAAAGACAGGATTTGTGAATGATTCTCATCCTGGATTTTCTTCAAACCCGGCATCAGGAAAACTGTTTCCAGGTGCAGGTTACTGCTATTTCCCTGGGATGAATTTGTTTTACCACAACCAAAGCATGAATGGACTTGGCAGAATTCATCTCGATGCCATGGATCTCGTTTTCCTTGAACAACCGGAAGACCAGTATGTTGAGGCAGGGCAGACAGCAACCTTCACTGCCGACGTGTTGGGAACAACCACTGTGGGGTATCAGTGGTACAAAGACAGTGTGGCGGTTCCAGGAGGAAATTCCGAGACTTTGGAAATCACTAACGTGCAGGAAAACGATGTGGGAATCTACACGCTGGAAGTTGTAAACGCATCTGGATCGACGGTAAGTGTGCCTGTGATTCTCTACATTCTGGCGGAACCTGAAGTGGTCAATGATCCACTGGGCAAAGTCGCCAATTCCGGTAGCACCGTTAATTTGGTTGCTGAAGGGATCGGGGCCGCTCCTTTGACACTGCAGTGGTATCACGATGACGTGGCAATAAACGGTGCGACCGACGAGACTCTTGTGCTGAGTGGTGTCCTTGTTGAAGACGCTGGTATGTATCACGCGGTTTACACGAACAACCTGGGGAGTATTTCCACGCGGAAAGTTGCACTGTCGGTGCAGTATGGAGCTGCTGGAGTAGACCCCGGTTTCACGCCAAGTTATTTTGGATCGCCCGGTATCTCGTTTGTAGGTAAAACACCGGACAACGGTTACAGGATTGCAGGTGGCTTTACACAAAGTGGCGGACTGTTTACCTACTACACCGGTATCGATAATAGTGGGACAGTAATCCAGGGATTATTTCTTCAGAATAACACAGGTGTCTTTTTTGGAAATGCAGGATTTCAATGGGGCCAGTTTAACTCGGAGGGAATTTTTGTGGGAATGAACGGAGCCAACATCTTCCGTGTTTTATCGAATGGAAAAACGGATGATAATTTCGATGCATCCGGTGTTATCTTTCCGAATTTTACATCGCCTTTTGTAAGGCATATGGACGATGGAACCATCTTCCTCACCGATAACAATTACCTGGTAAAGCTAAACAGTGATGGATCCGTCGATGAAACCTTTAACGATGGAGGGACAGGACCCGTTGGTCAGGTTTCCGGTATCGCTGTGGGTGCCAACGAAAAGATTTTTATTTACGGGACCTTTACTTCCTACAATGGGACCGATGTCAATGGCATGGCGTTGCTTAATGCCGACGGAACATTGGATAGTTCTTTCTCAACCATTAGCGGAGTGAGCGGTAGTGAGTATACACTGCCCGTCTCCATGGCTCATATTGCCTCGGACGGGAAGATCTATATCGGCGGAAATTTCACAACCTTTGACGGAAGTCCTGTTCAGTTGCTTTTCCGTATCGAATCCAATGGGATGCTCGATACTGGATTTACTCCACTGGCCTTTGGCAATTCATTCTCTCAAGTGAAAGGCATGCTTGAATTGGCAGATGGAACACTGCTGGTTCGCGGACAGTTCTCTCAATATGGTGGAGTGAACCAGGGTTATGTGGTTGCACTCGACACAACGGGAGCACGAATAGACGGTATGGTAGGTTTGGGTTATAACGGACCCATAAGCGACTGGGTACTTGAGTCAAACGGCAGTATTACCATGGTGGGAAGTTTCTTCTCTCCGAAGAATCGTATGATGCGGATCAATCCAGTGCCGCCGACTTTCGAGATCGTGGCTCAGCCTGAGGCCTTTACGATCGATAATGGTCAATATGGACGGCTAGAGGTAGCGGTAGTTGGTCAGGGTCCATTGACTTTCCAATGGAAAAAAGACGGTGTCGCGATCGATGGTGAAACCCGTTTCTTTATTGAATTTGACCCTGCGGAGCTCGCCGATCGTGGCAGCTACTCTGTGGATGTGACTAGTGGCGGAACGGTCCTTACTTCTGACACTGTTGCTCCGGCCATCGAAGGTACCGAGCCGACTGCTTATGATTTGTGGGCGATTGCGCAGGGTATCCCTGAAGGAAAACGAAAAACCACCGATGACCCCGATGGGGACGGTATTCCCAATGCGGTTGAATACGCCTTTGGCACGAATCCGCTTGTGGCGGATCAAGTGGGTGCTCCAGAACCGGAGTTTCTTACAGGAACAGAGCTGGGATTGGGCAACAATGATATTTACCTCACTCTTACGGTTCGAGTGAAGCGAGACGTGCCGGGTGTAACCGTTACGCCGCGGGCGTCTGTGAGTCTTCTATCCCTGAATGCTGGTGCTTCTAATGTCGTAGTGATGTCTGGTCCAGTGGCCGACGGAGATTACGATATTTTTCAATACCGATCTGCTTTCTCGGTGAATGCCGGCAGTCCTCAAGGATTTATGGATGTACTGGTACTCACCTTTTAAGCCCGAACTTTTCGGGCATTTATCGCCTCATTTGTTAAGGCCTGTTTTCAGGAATTTGTGTAAGCTCCATTTTCCGGGAGTATGATGCCATAAAGAAATACATACGCCGAATAGACATAGATTTTTTGCCAGATTGCTACGTTGCAGGATTTCCCACATCCACATGTTTGATTCGCTTACAAACTCAGGTTTGGCTAATATAGCCGGTACATGAACTGCCAGGGTTACGACTACGACAAAGCTGCCCAGTAGGACAGACGCGAAGCGTAATTGCCAACCCAGCACGATACATATGCCACCAACCGAAAGCACAATTCCTACCAGAATGGAAACTACCCCAGGTGAAGGCATCCAGGTTGGCATGAGGTGCTGAATGAGGCCATCACTTAAAATATGTTCTGTTCCCAGCGCTAAAAATATAAGGCTAAAAAATACACGGAATAAAAGATCGCTCAGGTCCTTACTCATGGCTGCCTCCTTTTCCCCACGTTTTTATTCCAGGCAACGATCGATAGAGCAGCCAATGGTAAAATCTGCGTGGCAGGATTCGACGTACGTGAGAGAAAAATCGTGCATCTGGTGTTCCGGCCACACGTAAAGGCGGGTTCTTCATACAACTTGTTTTATAGATCATTCTGGCTGCGCTTTCAGAAGTACAGGGAGTCATCTCCATTATTTTTTCAATGAAGTCTGACATGTTGTGGTAATGGTGATAGTATATGCCGTTTTCATTCGCCGGATCGGTTCCTTCGCCGTACTTCACTTTTCGAAAGGCGTTGGAATTGATAAATCCCGGTCGGACTAAAGTCACATTAATACCAAAAGGTTTAACTTCGTACCACAACGATTCTGTCGCACCTTCCAATGCAAATTTCGAAGCTGAGTAGGCGGACATCGTTGGCATCGCCATCATCCCGCCAACGGAGGAGACATTGATGATGTGTCCTTTTTTCTTTTTTCGCATGCCCGGCAATACCTTTCGAATGAGGTGCATAGGTCCGAAATAATTGGTTGCCATCTGAATGGCCTCATCGGGTTCGGACATTTCTTCAACGACCGTTCGATAGGAGATTCCTGCATTGTTAATGAGGACATCTACTGCACCATATTGTGATTCAATCTCCTGGATCACTTGTGTCCCTTGTTCCAGATCAGTGACGTCTAGGATGTATGGAATTACCTCGCTGTAACGTCCCGTCAGCTCGGATTTAAGTTGTTCAAACCTTGCTTCTCTAACGGTGGCGAATACCCGGAACTCATCCCGGCAATATTCATTGATCAGTCGCTTGCCAATGCCAGTGCCGCTTCCGGTTATGAGAACGTTTCTTTTGCTACTCATGGGATGAGATTTATTGCTTATCATAATCTACCAATCAATTTGGGCAATCCTGAACGACATGCTCCTACGAAATGGTCCGTTCGATTCTGGTAGTAACCCGGACTATTGTCTCAGCCGAAACTCGATGCGACTGGTATGTTTGTGGACTACCCTTCATCTGCAAGTAGTCGAAATGGAATCACTCGGGTACAAACTAATTTTCAGCACTGGATGTTTTCCATAATGGCCGACTAAAAAGCTGGTTCCAATAATCCAAAATAAATTTTTTCGATTGTTCCCTCGACAAGATTTGTGGCGGTACTCAAATTCGGCGGTCCACTCAGTTTAGAAATTATCATGAAGCTCGAAACACAATGCCTCCACGCTGGCCAAGTGCCAGATCCTACCACTAACGCCCGTGCCGTACCGGTTTATCGCACGACTGCTTACGTGTTCAATAACACGGAGCACGCTGCGAATCTTTTCGCCCTTAAGGAGCTTGGGAACATCTACTCCAGAATTATGAATCCGACTCAGGACGTGCTGGAGCAGCGGGTGGCTCAGTTGGATGGTGGAGCGGCTGCTTTGGCTGTGGCGTCCGGGACGAGTGCCATTTTCTATTCCATTATCAATCTGGCTCAATCAGGTGATAACATTGTTTCGGCTAATAATTTATACGGAGGATCCTACACTCAGTTTAACGATATTCTGCCGAGCTTTGGAATAAATGTTAAATTTGTGGATCCGAGTGATCCTCAAAATTTCGCAGCCGCAATTGATGAGAATACCAAAGCTGTGTTTTGCGAAACGGTTGGGAATCCTGCTGGTCAGATAGCCGATCTTGAGGCCATCTCTACGATCGCTCATGATAACGGAATCCCTCTAATCGTTGACGCTACTTTCTCAACTCCAGCCCTGACTCGTCCGATCGACCATGGGGCGGATATCGTGGTTCACTCCTTGACGAAGTGGTTTGGTGGTCACGGTGCGGGGATAGGTGGGATTGTTGTAGATTCCGGCCGATTCAATTGGGCAAATGGAAAATTCCCATTGTACGACAATCCGGATTCATCCTACCATGGACTTCGCTGGGGACATGACCTCCCCGAGCCCCTGGCTCCTGTTGCTTACATTTTGCGCATGCGTACGGTGCCTTTGAGAAATCTGGGAGCTTGTATTTCACCTGACAACGCGTGGATATTTCTTCAGGGAATTGAAACACTGCCACTCCGGATGGAGCGTCATTGCGACAATGCTCTGGCCGTGGCCAAACACCTTGAGGGACTCGACCAAATCGAGTGGGTGCGTTACCCGGGCCTCGAGAGCGATCCCGAGCATGGGAAGATCGACAAATACCTTTCCGGCAAAGGCGGCGCGATGGTTATCTTCGGTATCAAAGGTGGTGCCGCAGCCGGCTCGAAGTTTATCGATTCCCTCGAGCTTTTCAGCCACCTCGCAAATGTGGGTGATGCCAAGAGCCTGGCTATTCACCCGGCAACTACTACGCATAGCCAGTTGAGTGCTGAGCAACAGGCCGCAGGTGGAATTACTCCTGAGCTTGTTCGGCTGTCGGTGGGCATTGAGCATATTGACGATATCCTGGCTGATATCGATCAAGCTTTAGCCAAAGCCGTTAGTTAAGGCGTTTGATGTTCGATTTTCAAAAGGGCTTCCGCAAGGAAGCCTTTTTGTTATACGTATTCAATAATACCCGCGCGGGGACTATCAGTTTTTTGATCAGCCGGGTGTGTCGGGAGATCCATCCTCCCTGTGCTTTCAATTTCTTTGACAGGAGGGGGTATCAGATTCTATTAATTGCGCTGCCTTATGAAGATTAAATTATTAACATTCTTTGTAGTTCTTATTTCCATCACTCTGGTATCCACCCCGGGGTCTGCATTTTTAAACAAGGTTGTTAAGCCAAGCACCAAAACCAAGGTTTCGGACGACACGGCTGAAAACAAGTTACCAGAATACACCGGCGTCAAACATGCGCTTGGGGTTATTAGCTTCGACAACGATGGTGGCTATTTCGAGGAAATGACCTTGGGTGACAACCTGGGTCTCATGCTCGAGTCCAGTTTGTATGACACGGGCCGTTTTGTAATTGTTGAGCGCGCCGAGCTAGGTGCTGTCATGGCTGAACAAGATTTGCAGAATAGCAATCGTACGGCCCAAGCTTCTCAAGTAGCCGGGACAGGGAAAATTCGTAGTGCAAGGTATTTGGCCACTGGTGCAATAACTGAAGCAAGTTACAACACCTCTGGTGACAATGGCGGTATCCGGATCAAGGGATTCAACCTGGGAGCAAAATCAGATAAAGCTACGATCGTAGCAGTTATTAAGTTGATCGACTCGACCAGCGGTGAGGTGGTTGCCAGCAAACGTCTACGGGGAGAGGCCGGAAAATCGGGGCTAACGCTGGGTTATTCGGACCGCGGGTTTGGTACTCAACTGGGTGGATTTGCCAAGACACCCCTTGGAGAAGCTGCCCAGGATGTTATTGATCAAGCCACTCAATTTATCGCCTTGGAGATGGAAGATTACAGTCTCGAAGGGAATGTAGTCACCGTAAGTAATACGGGGCAGGTGATTATTAACCGTGGTTCCGATTACGGAGTAGCTCCCGACCAGGTATTTCTGGTTCGGGAAGAAGGGCAATTGCTCATTGATCCGGAATCCGGGGCTATCCTCGATCGGGAAGAGGGAAAGGTCACGGCCACCATCAAAGTTGCAAAGGTAAGCGAAAAAGTCGCTTATTGCGATTTAGTTGATGGAGATCCACCGGAGCGTGGTGCGATCGTAGTTTTCCAATAATCTTGCTTTTCGTTGGAACTCTTTCCGGGGTCTCACTCTCCCAGAGTGCTCTAAGGGTGCAGGACAAATTCTTTCCGTATCGCTGAAACCCTTTATTTTGGGCTTGAAAGTGTCTAGCTACTCGTCATTTTCATGTC
>JAQBYJ010000153.1 GCA_027622555.1 Verrucomicrobiota bacterium | reverse complement strand
GCAAATTCCTATCAGCAAAACCCCCACCTCTGCGGCTTCGCCGCTGAAAAGCAAATTCCTATCAGCAATGTGCGCATCGCAGGTATTGCCTTCTCTATTTCTGTTGAGTAGTCTTTAGGCGGTTTCCATACTCTTAGTTTTTAACACTCATCATTTTTATTCTCTTGTTTCGCTTAATCAGTGCTTTAGCGACGATCCTTTGTATAGGATCGCTTAACGTTGTGGGTAATCCCAATATCGTCGTTGTCTTTACAGACGACCAGACGTTTGGTGCGATTGGATATAATCATCCTGAAGTTCATACGCCGAATCTGGATAACCTAGCCCGTGAAGGGCTGATATTCGAACGTGCTTATGTTGCCAGCCCGATCTGTGCTGCGAGTCGAGCGGCGATGATGACTGGGTTGTTTCCTCAACAAAATAAGGTCATCGCTTTGGGGCGTGAAAATTTTTCGCGCTACCTCGATGGCGGTTCCGATGCCGGGCTTACACTCCCGTCCCAACTCCAGTCACTCGGGTATCGCACGGTAGCTTTCGGAAAATCGCATTTGGGGGAGCCTCAACTTTATGGGTTTATGGAGGGTGAGGAGACTGGACCTTACGATGATGTGGAAACCTTTGCGCGGGTTGCTGACTTTATCGTATCGGATCGCGCGAAATCGCGGCCGTTCTTTCTCTGGGTTGCACCCAGACAACCGCACGTGCCGTTGCTGCCGGATCAATCCTGGCTCGATCTTTATGAAACGGATACCCTTACGCTTCCGAAGAATTTTCGGATCGCGCCGTTGTTGGAAAGTATCAACAACCAAGGACTGCCCGGAGAAGGCTATTACCGCGATTCCGATTATACGAAAAACTGGCGGGAACTGCCCGCGGGACCACCCCGGAATCCTGCCGTTATGCGGGCTTTTACGCATGCCTATTACGCGACTATTAGCCATCTGGATCATCAAGTCGGGACGATGGTCGATCAGCTGAAAACAGCAGGACTGTGGGAGAACACGATTTTGTTTTTCCTTTCAGACAATGGATACCACCTCGGTAGCCATGGACTGGGAAATAAGATAACCATGCACGAAGAAAGTGTTCGAGTGCCGATGTTTGTTGTGGGACCGGGCGTGGCGCCAGGAAGTCGCACGTCAGCCTTGGTGTCTTCATTGGACCTGTACCCCACCATTCTCAAAATTGCCGGTGCGCAGTCACTACCAAAACATGCCATGGGTGTGCCCCTGCAAGCTGTTTTCCAAGATCCTAATACCGAAGTGCGCGAGGTCGTTTTCAGTGAGTGCGTCGGTGTGGGAGCTTCGCCTGGAGAGGGTCACCGCATGGCTAGAACAGACCGTTACAAATATGTGCTGACTGGAACCGACGAAGCCTACTTATTTGACCTGAAAACGGACCCGGGGGAATTGACGAACCGGATTAACGACACAACTCTCGGGAAGGTGCGTGACAACTTGCGACAGAAGCTTCTGGCCTGGATGAACAAGATCGGTGACCGTTCCGTACACTAGAAACGAAGGCTTTACTATGGTGATGGATCGCAGAACATTCATACAGGTAGGAGCCACGGCGGCTCTTACCGCACCAGCTTTGGCTCGGGGAATAACTCGGAAGCCGAATCTGGTGTTTCTGTTTTCTGATCAGCAATCCTGGGACTACTTGGGAGCAAGTGGTTTGAGTGGGGTGCAAACGCCACACTTGGATCGATTGGCATCAGAAGGAGCGCGTTTTGATCAATGTGTTTCAAATTGTCCCGTTTGCACGCCTTACCGCGGTATGTTGATGACGGGCCAACACCCATTGAATAACGGCGCCTACGCTAACGATCTGGGGATCGTTCCTGGTCAAGGAACCACCTTGGCTGAGGCGCTTGGGAAAGCGGGTTACGATACCGCCTATATCGGAAAATGGCACTTGCAAGGCGGTCTTCGCGACAAACCTGTTTATCCGGAAAACCGACTGGGCTTCGATCAGCTCTTTCTGACGAACAACTGCACCGTCGATTTTCACCCGGGTAAATGCTTTTACTGGAACGAAGAAGAAGAGCGTGTCTATTTCGATAAGTGGGAGCAAGAGGGGCAGACGGACCAAGCGGTTGATTACCTCGAATCGCGGCGCGATGCGGAAAATCCGTTTGCGATGATCGTTTCCTGGCATCCGCCCCATAACCACCGCGGAGGTGTCGGATATGACGCCCCGGAACCGCAATTGCAGCGTTATTCTGAAGCGGATATTGACTGCCGCTTTCACGCTCAACCCAACGAGAGGCTACGTAAGATTCATCACGGTTACTCTGCGTTGTGTTCATCGATTGATGATTGCGTCGGTCGAATTATGGAGAAATTGGAAGCTATCGGTGAGTCGGACAACACACTCTTCGTTTTCACTTCGGATCATGGAGATACGCTGGAAGGCTACAATCGACAGACCCATAAATGCTGCCCCGAATCCCCAGCTGTGCGTGTGCCTCTGGTTATGCGCTGGCCGGGAAAAATCAAAGCAGGAAGCAAGCGGGAATTGTTGATGGGCACCCTCGATTTTATGCCGTCTATTCTTTCTATGCTGGGAATCTCTCCGCCGCCGGAATGCCAGGGCGAGGATCTGGCAAGTGCCATCTTTTCGGGGGAAGATGATGGGGTTCAGAGCCAGCCGTTGTTTTTCTTTTGGTGGAATTGGCGTGGTGTCTACACCCGGGAGTTTACCTACGCGGTCGGTGGTTTTGGGGAACCGAATGAACGGCAACGTTCACACGCAGCATTCGATGTATTGTATGAGCACGCACCGGATCTCTGGAATCGCAATAACCTTTACCAAAGTGCCCGGCACCGGGCGACCCGACAACACCTGCATGATACCGCTATGAATTGGCTGGATCGTTTTGAGGATCCTTTTATGGATGAACGTACCCTCATGATAAATACGGCCAAAGTTGTGGGTCATGGGGAACCGTCGAAACAACCGATTTCCCAAATGACTTTTTCTGAATCCCCCTTGGTCACGATGAAGAAATTGGGTGTGCCTTATTATCGGCCAAACATTTGAAACGATGATCCCATCCAATGCAATCCGCAGTCCTATGAGCGGCTAATAAAACCCCCACCTCTGCGGCTTCGCCGCTGAAAAGCAAATTCCTATCAGCCAATCTTATTAGATTTTAACAATTAAAAACAATTTTTATGAAAAGATTATTGATAATGATTATCGTCGCCTACAATCTGGTGACCCCATCGCCACTCGCCGCGCAGGAGAAGAGCACGGGCATGAAACCCTTTGAGATCGGCACACGACTGGAGCTGTTCGTCGACGACCTGCTCGTCGAGCGCATGACGGGCGTCGCGTTCCGCTTACATGCGCCGGTCAGGCAAGCGCCCGCCAGGAGTCCCCTGCCGAGCGGCGCGTACGGCACCATCATCAAGGACGGGGATCTCTACCGGGCGTACTATCGTTCCGATATTCCCGGGTACGATAAGGGGCGACAGGAGCGCAACGCAGACAACGAACCGAACGAGATCACCTGCTATGCGGAAAGCCGCGACGGCATCGAATGGACGTTCCCCGACCTGGGCATCACAAAGATCCAAAGCTCGAAGGGCGGCAATGTGATCCTGGCCCGCCAGGCTCCGTTCACCACCAACTTCTCGCCCTTCCTCGACACCCGGCCCGGTGTCGCACCGGACGCCCGGTACAAAGCGCTGGCGGGATCGGGAGGGACCGGACTGATCGCTTTCAAGAGCGCCGATGGTATCCACTGGAGCAAGATCCAGGACGCGCCTGTCATAAAAACGCCGAATCAGGCCCCCGGAACGCCCTGGCCCTTCGATTCGCAGAATCTGGCCTTCTGGTCCGAGGCCGAGAACTGCTATGTCGCCTATGTCCGCACCTGGGGCGTGAACGAGCCTCCACAGACGGATCCGTACAAGAAGTTCCTACGGCGAGTCAGTCGGACGACCTCGACCGACTTCATCACCTGGACTCCGCTGGTCGACACCGACGCCAATCTTCCGGGCGAACAACTCTACACGAATCAGACGCATCCCTATTTCCGCGCGCCGCATATCTATGTCGCATTGCCGAGTAGATTCACGATGGGCATCGAGATGGGAGAACCGGTGGAGGGCCCGTACGGCTCGACCGACATCATGCTCATGACCATGCGCGCCGGTTCCGCTTCATATCAGCGCACCTTCAAGGAGGCCTTCATCCGGCCAGGCTTGGATCCGGCACGATGGGAACAAAGGGCGAACTACGTAGCACTGAATGTCGTGCCGACAGGCCCCGAGGAGATGTCCATCTATAACACAAAAAGCGGCGATCGCTACACCCTGCGGACCGACGGGTTCATCTCCGTGAACGCCGGCGCCGACGGCGGCGAACTGCTGACGAAGCCCCTGATCTTCACAGGTGATTCCCTGTTCGTGAACTTCAGCACCGGGGCAGCCGGCACGCTGCGGGTCGAGATCCAGGACGCTTCGGGCCGGGCACTGCCGGGGTTCGGCATGGAGGATTGCCGGGCCGTCATCGGCGACGCGATCGAGCGGCGGGTGAGATGGAAGAACAACCCGGACCTTGCCGCCATCGCAGGGAAACCGGTGCGCCTGCGATTCGCCCTGCGCGAGTGCGACTTGTATTCGTTCCGATTCCACAGCAAGTAGAAGGAGACCGGGTTCGGCCTACACCTCCAACGGAATCGTCGATTTCCTGAAAGAAGTGGAGGCCAGCCTGCCCTCTTTTGCCCACAAGCCGGAGTATTTCCGGTTCAAAAAAATCAAATTAGATATTTAAGTAACACAAAAATATTTGAATATGAAAAAATCAATCATTTTAGTATTTGTATTTCTCTTTATTGCTTTACTGCATGGGTTTTCACAAAAAACCTACCAGCCTAACTGGTCATCCATCGACAGTCGTCCTGTTCCAACATGGTTCGAAGATGCCAAATTCGGGATTTTTATTTTTTGGGGATTGTATTCAGTACCGGCTTATAGTAAAACGGGAAATCCTCCGCAAAATTGACTTTCCCCGGTATATTTCAGCATAAATCACGTTTCTATTCGCAAAGGCCGCTTGACACTAACCTCCAAAATCAGACAAATTGCTTCTCTATGCTTTCAATTTTCACTCCTCCCCCTAAAACCCCCACCTCTGCGGCTTCGCCGCTGAAAAGCAAATTCCTATCAGCTCAGCAACCCGGCGAATTTCTTAAAATTGCTGCTAAATAAACCATGGCGACCATCCCCCGCTTTTGTCGCCGTGCGATACCCCATTACTTCATGGTTGAACAATCGAATCAAAGACAACCGGGCCGATCCAGGTAACCCGGGAGTCAGGGGCATCCTTTCGGTGAGAATCAGGTGCTTTTTGATTTTTATCCTCATTAACAAAACCTATCATGATTCAAAGAGCTTCCTTCTCTTTCCTGCTCATTCTTTTCTCTGTTGTATCGATTCTTGCCGTTCCAGGTGACCCGGATGATACGCTGACTTTTTTTGGTCCCAGGCCGATTTACGCCAATGGCGGAAAGCCGGACGTCATAGTGGACGACTTCGGCTGGCTGGACGACACCAGAACCGACCAGGAACTGGCCCAGATCGCCGCCGCAATCGAAGAATGGAGTGAAGCGGGTATCGGTTACGCAGCCTACTACGCGCTGGGGGTGGTTGAATCGGCAGCCGGTGCAGCTGCCCTGGGTGATGCCGGGAAACTGATGGACCTCGATGGAAGCGCAGGCTCCTGGTTCATGTACACCCGCTCAGCCTTTCGGGAGTACATGGTCAATTCAGGAAAGACCGCGGTCGACCTGGGGGCAAATTACTTTCTTTTGGACAACGCGTCCCCCAATCTGGAAACCCTCAGTTTTGACAATGAAATCATCGCAGAATTCAGGACCTACCTGGAAGCTAACTATACTGCAGGGGAGCTCACTGCTATGGGAGTTGCCGATGTGACCAGCTTCGATTACCGCGACTACCTGAAATCCGCACCGGGCGGCAACTATACCGACTCCGACTCAGTGAATTCCAATCCGCCTTCGGGGGAACTGTGGGCAGCATGGATACGGAATATGCAAAAATCGGAACGGGCGTTTTTCGAGGAATGGACCAGCTCAATCCGGGCGTACTCTCAATCTGAATACTCACGGGAGATCTATTTTGGAGGCAACCGTTATAGCGGTCCACGGCAGTGGGACACTATTGACAAGATGGACTTCGGCATTGCCGAGACCTTTTTGGATTCTCACGGTTATCCCTACTACAATCTCGATCACATCAACAAAAATATCCGCAACTTTGGAAAACGGTTCTGGTCCTGGGGGTTCCCGGCAAACACCGGTTCGCTCAACGGCTCAAACGATCCTTATGGCATGCTTCATATAACGGAGCTGAGTAAAATTTTCCTTTCAGAAACGCTTTCTTCCGGAGCTTTGCATCAGATACCAATAGGCTGGGTATCCTACCACAACAACGCGAATCGCCTGGCGCCCCTGGCACCCTATTACGAATTTGCCAGAAGCCATTCCGAGATGTTCAATCTCGAGGAAGCCGGAGAACTGGCGGTGGTCTACAACGAAGCCTATGAGTTGTCGAATCCCAACGATTTCACCCCGGGGTACCAGGGGATAATGATGCTGCTGGGAGATGCCCACCGGCCCTTTGACGTGCTATTTGCCGGACATCCGGACAAACGCGACGGGGCTGACCCATTCGCCTTGGCGGATCTTACCAAATACAAGGCGATTGTTCTGCCAAACACACGGCGGCTGACGGATGCCCAGGTATCCAAACTAGAATCTTATCTCAGCGGAGGGGGTGTAGTGATAGGACTGGGACAAATAGCGGACCTGGACGAAGCTGGAAACGATGTCAGCGGAGTCCGTACCTTGGACAACTATTTCATTTCCGACGGTTCGACAACCGTCGGTTCCGGACAGGCCATCTGCATCAGCACGAACCTGGGTGACAACTACCACGGCAATGCGGCAACCAGCAGCGGTGAATCGCAATGGGAAGTGACTGCCGGCAACCTTGCCAGTCTGGCAAGCTACCAGTCGACCTGGGCGGCGGCGGTGGACTCAATCGTCGATCAGGATTTCACCGGCGCACTCTCCCGTCTCGCACATCTGCACCGATATAGGGATCCGGCAGACGGTTCGCACATTTACCAGGTGGTCAATCGCGACATCAACATGACAGAGAATGTCGACGACCAATCGATCAACGATACGACCGCAGTTGCCTGTTCGGTCAGGATACCTGCCGGCTTCGATGCTTCCACCGTCACACTGTCCTGGATGACCGTGGAGGCCCCAATTCCGCTGGAACTGGCATTTACGCCCAACGGCGACCATCTCGAGTTTACCCTTCCCGCATTTTCCGTCTGGGGAATCCTGAAGGTCGGTACCGCAGCTTCCAGCCCTTCGGATATCAATGAGACACCTGAGTCCGTGTTCAACCTCATTGCCGATTCAGGAGGAAATCGCCCGGACACTTTCGATAGCGACGGCTCGATTGCCTATAACTACTCTTACTGGAAAGGCGGAAACCACGGATCCATTCCCTGGGATATTCCTTACCTGGCAACCGACGACACGGAAGTAGATCTGGTAAGACTGTATCACCGCTTCTCTTCCGACAATGTCACCTGGGGCGACTGGACCTTGCATTCCGCCCTGGACGTAACCGGTGGCAATATTTCTGGAAATCTGTCCTTTGATGCTCCCGAGGGAGAAGGCTATTATCAATTTCGTATTCAGGCGGTGGATGACGCAGGACAGGAGGAAGTGGTGTTGCCGGGTCGCGATGAAACCGGTTATGGAGTCGATGAAACCGCTCCCATCCCGCCGGCCAACGTGGTGGAGGCCTCACACGAATCCGGGACCTGGATAGCCGACGCTTCCAATCTTGTGTTCACCTGGGACGAACCAATGGACAATCTCAGTGGCTACCTGCAGGCCAATGTATCCCTGGGCAGTGATTCGGAAAACATCGCCGAATCCAACCTGACTGAGAATGAGTTGGGCTGGTCTCCCACCCTGAGCGGACTGATACCCGGAGAACGGTATAAACTCAATTTCCGGCATGAAGACGAAGCGGGAAACTGGGCTGGTGGTGTTGAATTATTCAGTTTCAGGTACGGCACTTTGCCGGTCATGGATCTGGAGAATATCGCGGTGACTGAAGGCGACGGAAAGCTAACCGTCACCTGGACGAATCCGAGTGATGCCAATTATAATTTCGCTTCCTTTTCGTATCGGGAAGCGGGTGACCTGTATGCAACCTGGACGGGAGGAGGTCTTTCACCCGACAGTAGCGCGACCAGCCACGAGCTCACAGGACTTACGAACGGAACTACCTACCAGGTGCGCGCAATCGCGGTTTCAAGCGGAGATCAAAACGGTAATGAGCTGATTGTAACCGGAACCTATACCCCCGGGGAAGGCCTGGGTGGAGGCGGTGGAGGTCCGGACCCAGTCGCGGCACCCACAAACCTGACTACCCAGGACAATACGGCAAACGTCCGTCTCGAATGGATGGACAATGCCACGGACGAAACGGGAATCGTGATTGAATATAAACTGCAAAACTCGGAAACCTGGGATACGGTGGCCACCCTTGGGCCCAACGCGGTGGCATTTGTGCACAACCTCAATATCGGTTCAGACTCCTATGATTACCGCGTGAAAGCCATACGCGATTCCGAAAGTTCCGACTATTCCAACATTGCCGGTATCTCCCGCTCAGGTGGTGGTGGTCCCAATCCGCCCCAGGCGCCGACCGATCTTTCGGCCCAGGACAACAATGCCAAAATTGATCTGCAATGGACCGACAATTCCGACAACGAAACCGGCTTTGCAATTGCAAGGCGTGTTCAGGGCAGCCCGAACTGGACCCCTGTTTCGACCACTGGTCCGAATACAACCACTTACCAGGACAGCTCGGACATCCCAACCGGCACCTACGAGTACCGGGTCAAGGCGATCAACGGCGAACTGAGTTCCGGTTTCTCAAATGTGGCAAGCGTCACTCGAACCCAGTCCGGTGGAGATGAAATAAATCTTACCGCGATCATTTCCGGGCAAACGGAACTTCATATTCTTATCGACTCAAGCAGGACCGTTCAATTTCTGGACGACCATATAGCGTCCACCATTCAACCGACACCCTCGTCGCTGGAAATTTTCCTGGGAAATTCCAAACTGACCAACCTGGACCAATCCCTGGAAGCAGCAGGTTTCAGGGATGAAGACCAGTTCACTGTCTTAATCGAAGGACAGGCGGAGGTAGAGGACTATGTGGTTTGGCAATTGAATCTTTTTGGAGATGAACATCAGGACCGCAAAGCAAATGAAGATAAAAACAATGATGGCATTCCCAACATTCTTCACTACGCATTGGGTACCGATCCCGTTGCCCAGCACAACGCCGGAAATCCACTTTCCATTGTGCAGGATCCAAATGCATGCTCGATTATTTATAGCCGAAGCAAAACCGCTTCAGGTGTAACCTATCTTTTGGAAGGTTCGAGCGATTCCATGAAAACCTGGAACCAGGCTTCCCAAATGGGTATAACTGAAAGCGTAAAAGACGCTCCAGAGTTGGGCTACGAGCTGGTGTGCTGGACGCTTCCAGACAATCCCCCACCCAACCTCATTGTGAGACTTCGCGTGGAATTGAACCAGTAACCCTGGATCTTCACGGCTTGGGAATCACTTTCAGAGTAATCTGGCTGGTGGTTTGCCCAAGCGAGAGATCATAGGTGGCGTCGTCGGTGAGGCCGGTAACCGTTGCGAAGGCACCGGTCATGCTATCGGCCGCACTGAAAACCACGATGACTTCGTCGTCCAGTTCCGGCAACCAGGCGTTGAGCTGTTTTACATCCAGGGTGCCACCGAGTACCACATTGTCGCTCACGTTCAGCCGACCGCTCTGCTTCTTGTCTGTGCCAAGTCCAAGGGTGGGATTGACGATGGACGTTCCGTCCAAAGTCAGGCTGCCGTTGATAGAGATGGGGACATCGGCGGTGGCGAGTTCGATCTTACCAGAAAAACTGACATTGGCAGTAATGGCTCCCTCACCCCTGAGGAGACAATTGGAAGCGAAGCTCATGGTACTTCCAGTCAGGGTGCCTCCGGTGATGAGGTCGACGTCGACGTTTTCAAAGGTGGCGTTATTGAAAGTGATGTTTCCGCCGTTGCGCGGTTCGATTTTGGAAGCGAAGGTATTGCTGCTACTCATACCGGCAAGGACCGGCAAATCGATTTCCGCTCCCGTTTCCCGGGAACTGAAGTGAATGCCTCCGCCAAAGGTAGTGAGTGAGGGCAGTTCGATGAGTCCGGCCGACCAGGCCTCCAACTTCAGGAATGCGGTACCGGATTCCGGTTCGGGGCCCGTGAGATTGACCAGGTCCGGCAGTACCAGACGACTCCCGGAATCGCGACTCGTCCAGGTACGAGCCGTGGTGAAACTCAGGCTGGTCAGATTGGAGATTTCCACCTCGCCACCGCCGCGCACCATAATGCTGGCCTCTTCCAGAGTCGACAGATTGCCGAGATCAGGGGTGGTTGCCCAGACTTCAAATTGTCCATGAGTGAAAGAGGTCAGCTGATCGAAAAACCCCCACCTCTGCGGCTTCGCCGCTGAAAAGCAA
>JAQBYJ010000152.1 GCA_027622555.1 Verrucomicrobiota bacterium | reverse complement strand
AATACAGGCCAATTGTATGTAGTGTAATTGAACTCGATTTTAGGACAAAAACTAAAAAACGCGGCGATACCTATTCCCAATCTGTGCCACTGACCGACTACCTGCTATTACTACGCCCGCGTGAAGGCCACGACATCCGGATAGCATCTTCCAGACTTATGGTTCAGCCCGATCACTCAATGAAGTGGTATCGGGACATTTATGGAAATTCAGCAGGTGTACTCCATTTGAAAGAGTCGTCTGACATATTGAGTATCGAAAGTGAAATTGTCATCGAACACTACGAAAGCAATCCACTTGATTTTATAGTGGATGAACGCGCGGTCATCTTTCCGTTTCCATTCGAGCCAGGTGAACGCCTTGATCTCCTCCCCTACAGTAGCCATACCTGGCCCAACGACAGCCAAAGCGTAGGCAAGTGGGTGTCACGCTTCTGGGTGCCTGGTCAATCGATCGAGACCTTTGCTTTGCTTGACCAAATGAACAAGGCCATTGTAGCCGATTTTGGTTACGGCATGCGTGAAGAACCTGGCGTACAAAGCGCTGCGAAGACCTTGCAAATAAGAACTGGAAGCTGCCGTGATTTTGCCGCCTTGTTTATCGAAGCCTGCCGCTACCTGGGATTACCAGCACGGTTTGTAAGCGGTTATTTACACAATCCAGTTTCAACCCTCCCCGGCTCAACTCACGCCTGGTCGGAGGTTTACCTACCAGGAGCAGGGTGGATCGGATTCGACAACACAAGCGGACTCGTCACCGGCGCTTCTCATATCCCAACAGCTGTTCATCGCCATCCGGAGGCCATACCTCCGGTATCCGGATCCAACTATGGGGATGCTTTTGTTTCTTCGAACCTGCGGGTGGTCGTTGAAGTAAACGAGATTTAATAAGTCATGCCCTGCTTTGAGATCCCGATAAAAACCATTGAAGTGAAGGGGGGAATCCGATTATTTTGAATCCACCTATTCAGAAAATGAAATGGACGCGTCTAACTAAATACAATGGAAGGGATGAAATATTATGGGCTGGTTCAATAAACTCTTTGGTGGACCTAAACGGCTTTCAGACTACGAAGCTTCGGATAGCAAAAAGAAGAAAAGACACGTTCATTGGGTAAAACCGGATAATGCCATCGGGAAGAACCAGATGACGACCGAACAACGCATCGCGGCAACAGACAGCGAAGCGTTTTTTAAAAAAAGCTGCGAACGAAAAGGCTGGAATGTTATCGATTTTGAAGGCCCCTACCTTATTCCACCAGACACTGATTATTTGGAGTATTTCGAAACGTTGAGGAAGGAAAGAGGCAAGGACTCCACTTACAAGAACTGGATATTTGAATTCGGAAACGAAAACGGTTTCTTGCGCGGAGTTGGTGACAATGAGGGACGATTCAACTTTATTATCGATGCCTACAAAGGGTAAGGGGATACCCTTCCCAGGAAAAAGCCCTAAATCTTCTTCCAATTCAGTCAGATAGCATACAGACCAGCACAATCAAGACCCTATGGCAGTACCGGTCTTGGCCGACAGCGAAGCGAACAACAACCACAGGGTATAAAAGACGAAATAACAGCCCAGACTTTTATCAATCAGAGATACAAGTCATTTGTAGGAGGGGCTTTATGCCCCGATCGTTCTATAGCTGTACGATGAAATCGGGGCATAAAGCCCCTCCTACAGTTTTGAACACTCTGCGGTTTTCAAACTTTCCCTTCAGTCACCGACCCTGTAGCAAAGTCTACGGGGAAAAACAAGTTAACACACTAGTGGTACTGACGAATAATTTCCAAAAACTCTGGAAGTATCGTATCCGCCTTGGCTGGACCAATGCCCTTAATCTCCATGGCTTCTTCGGCTGAAGCTGGTTTTAGGGTGGCCAATTGTTGAAGTACCAAGTTAGGGAAAATTGTATAAGCGGGCACATTTCCCTTTTTTCGACGGATCTCATTGCGCTTTGAGACGAGTGCTTGAAAAAGGGATTCCTCGAACGTAAATCCTTTATCCTCCAAATTCGATTCTGATTTCGAAATTTTAACTTCCGGCCAGGCAAGTTCGGTCTCAACTTCGCCAAACATAACACGAGAACCAAACTCTGTTAATTGCAGCATCGGATATTCGCCCTCTGTCGTTTCTGTCAGGCCTTGCTGAGCCATGGCATCGAACAGATCGGAAACAAAGTTAGCAGTCAAGGTGCTCAGAATTCCCCAAGTTGGTAATTTATCAAGGTCTGCTTGCACTATCGTTTTAGCCTTACTGCCAACCAAACATTTTATAATCCTGTCACGACCGAACCTGGCAATCCACTCATGCTTGGTGTGCCGTTGAGACATGCGCGCAACGCCGCTCAACGCTTTTTTAAGAATGGTGGTTTCGTGCTCACTGAGAGGTCGCGTGGGAGAATCTACCATCAACATACAGGCATCACAACGACCACAGGGTTTGGAATTCATTTCACCAAAATACCGAAGTATCCACTGTTCGCGGCAAACCTTCGAGTAGGCCCATTGAATAACCTTGTTCAGCTTGGATTCATCGCGCCGTTTCTTTTCCGCCATGGCGGTCGCATCCAAGATCAGATCGCCGGGTAATACATCAGGTTTCAACAAACGCGTTCCCCTTACGCGGCTTCCCGGTACGTCGAAGCGTTCAATGATTCCCTGTTTACGTAAAATCCCTACAGCAGAACTGACCGACATGCCGTTCGTCTTCTTCCCCAAACGGTTGCTCAGCTCATCCATCGGCAACACCAGTTCGTGTTTGGTATCGGCCGCCGAGTGTAAATGCGCGTAGGTACTTTTGATCAATGACGCATCGGGATTCCCGCCTTCAATGAAAAAGTCCTGCACTCGTTTATCGGCGTACATGAATTGTAATTCGCAAAACCCAGGTTTGCCATCCCGTCCGGCACGGCCAGCCTCCTGATAAAACGCCTCAATACTTCCCGGCATCTCGTAGTGACAGACGAAACGAATATCAGAGCGATCGATACCCATACCGAATGCATTAGTGGCTACAGCCAAAGAGATCTCACCACTAATAAATTGATCTTGCGCCTTGCTTCTATCCCCATCGCTCAAGCCGCCGTGGTAAACCACGTGATCCTGATCATCTTCCTTCAGCCATTCGGAAACTTCTTCCACACTTTTGCGAGTTGAACAATAAATGATTCCGGTTTTATGAAGTTCAATAAGCCGACGAATCCGACTATATTTCTGAAGTTTGGTTTTCGGCTTTCGAAGGGTGAAGGTCAGATTCGGTCGCGAGAACCCGGAAACAAAAGACTGTGGTTTTTGTAAGCGCAGATTCGCACGTATATCTTCCTGAACCTCTGGAGTCGCCGTAGCCGTGAAGGCGGCACACAGAGGATGCCCCAGTGATTCCAATGCTTCGCCAAGACGTAAATAATCCGGTCGAAAATCATGGCCCCATTGAGATATGCAGTGAGCCTCGTCAACCGCGACCAATGATAGGTCGATACCCTTCAGTGAATCCGTAAACGAACGGGCGCGAAAACGCTCCGGAGCGATATAAATCAATTTAAGTTTCCTTTCTTTGAGCGCCTGCAAGGTTTCTTGCTGCTGAGGCCAGGATTGGGAACTGTTGATCATATCGGCCGCAATACCCTTGGCTTTCAATGCATCCACCTGATCTTTCATCAAAGCAATCAAGGGTGATATTACCAAGGTCACTCCTGGAAGTAACAAGGCTGGCAATTGGTAACAAAGGCTTTTCCCTCCGCCTGTTGGCATGATAACCATCGTATCCTGCTTGTTGAGAATCGCCTGAATGATTTCCTCTTGCGGATAGCGAAAGCTCTCGAGTCCAAAGTATTTTTTTAATGCATCCTGAGGAGACATGATCATACGTTCATCAATAATTTATATGCATTTATTGCAAGCACAGACATTCAAAAACAGGATTTTCAAGCCTCAAAGCTGCGTTTACTTGCCATTGAATCCATTGCTTGCCCATATTAAACCTAATTAAAATATGGAAGAAACCATCGAACGCAATTTGGGTTCACAACCTATCGCAGATCTGCTCCAAAAATTTTCGCTGAAGACTCACGATTTAGTAGCTGCGTCGGAAGAGCACATCACGCACAAAATGGTGACCAAGGCCTGCAAAGGCCGGAGGCTAACAAAAAACATTCAAAACAAAATGGTTCGAGCATTTAACAAAGCGACGGATAACAACTACAAAAAAGACCAACTGTTCAATTACTGAAAGTACCCGATTTAGATGAAATTATTTACCCATTCCAGATTCACAAGGATTGCGCTCCTAACAGCTTTTATACTCGGTTCATTGTTAAACGCTGATGCTCAAAACAGATGGTCCCGAAAAGCGAAAGAGACTTACTACCCATCCAGCATCGATAATTCGGAACAACCAAGCTTGGTATATGCACCTAAAGCCGATAAGGGGGACCGGCCTCTGCTGGTAGCCCTGCACACCTGGTCTGATGATTTCACACAAGAAGGTGGACAACCCCTATTCGGAGATTGGTGTATCCAAAACGACTGGTTCATGATCCATCCCAATTTCCGTGGTAAAAATCGCACGCCCAATGCCCTGGGCTCGGAACTCGCTGTAGCGGATATAGTTAGTGCGGTGGATTACATGAAATCACAATACAACGTGGACGAGAACCGAATCTACCTCGTCGGCGTTTCCGGAGGTGGGCACATGTCACTTCTCATGGCAGGTCGTCATCCAGAGATTTGGGCCGGTGTCTCTGCCTGGTGCGGCATTACGGACATTCAGGCTTGGTGGGAGCAAAAGTCGGCTTTTGGCCCAGAGCGCTACGCATCTGAGATCGAGAAAGCCTGTGGCGGAAAACCCGGAATAGACCTGGAGGCGACCCGACAAGCGCGTGCACGTTCTCCTCTTTCCTATTTGGAAAATGCTGGTTCGGTGAACCTCGATATCAATCACGGGATCGACGACGGTCGGAAAGGGAGTGTCCCTTTTACGCATTCGTTGAACGCATTCAATTTGGTGGTCCCGGAGTCGGATCGATTTAGCAAAGAGGAAATCAAGGTTTTCTATGACACCCAAAAAGCTCCTGCCGGACTACAAAGCGACAATTTAAATGATCCCATCTATGGAAAGAATAAGCCTGTTTTTCGTAAATCCACAGCCACCTCCCGGATCACACTTTTCAAGGGAGGTCACGAAATCGTTCACGAGGCGGCACTCAACTGGTTGAGCCTGCAAACAAAAGGTAAACCGGCCGTTTGGAAAGTCACAGAGCACATTAAAATAAGGTAACTTACCAAAGCGACCGCCTGAGAATTCTCGGAGTCAATTACGTACCCAAAGGTTGGTGTGAAAAACAATTATTGATGAGATTCAACACGATATGTGATGTTCTAATAACAAGCATCTTTCACCCAAAAGTCTTCACAAAAAAGGTCAGTTATCTTTTCATCATTGGCCACATGAGAAGCCGATCCACTTTGCTGGCACATGTAATTGGGAGTCATTCAGCAATAGATGGATACATGGAATTACACGGAATTTATCGATCAAAACGTGACTTGTATAGGATGCGTCTTAGACTGTGGCTCGAACTTAAATGGAAAAGCCCGCAATACTTATTGGATAGGATATTGCATAAAAGAAGCGATCCTTCCGAAGAATTCTTTAACGCCTATCCGATAAAATACATTTTTCTGATTAGAAAACCCATCGACACGATCCGCAGCGCACTTGTTTTGGGAAGAAAGGGTGGATTTGGCGAGTTTAGAGATCCAGAAAAGTTTACTCAGTATTACTTCGACAGACTAAAAGACATTAAAGAACTTGCTTACAAGCTACCTCGGGAAAATTGGATTCTAATCTTATCGGAAGACATAGTGAACGAAACCGATACAACTTTAAAACAGATAGAAAAGTTTTTGCATTTAAAGGAACCTCTCAGTCGGGAATATAAAATATTTCCCAAAACAGGAGCAACCGGCATTGGAGATTCATCTCAAAACATTAAAACTGGTAGAATATTAAAACAAACCTCAACTAGCGCTGAGCAAATAGAAATGGACGAAGCATTAGTTCAGAAGGCCGAGAATGCATACAAATCAATCATTCACTTTCTAGACCAATTAAAAGTACCATAAGAAGAGGAATCTCCCATAGCAGGGGTCGAAGAAGGCGGTAATTGGGTCGACGTTCATATTTCCTATTCTTCAACTGCTTCGGCTATTCACAATGGACATCTTCCGACTTCGACCATTTACACCTCAACTCACATTCGAACCAGCGGATTCTGCACAACGGATTCCATCCAAAGCTGCCGACACAATTCCGCCGGCATAACCGGCTCCCTCGCCACACGGATACAGGCGCTTTAGTTCAACGTGCTCACAAGTCTGGTGGACTCTAGGAATCCGAACCGGCGAGCTGGTTCGAGTTTCAAAGCCAAGCAAGTTTGCTTCAGCAGTTATATATCCGGGTTTGGATTTTCCAAATTGAGTGAGACCACGCTGCATTCGTTTGGTAATAAATCGGGGCATCATTTGATGCAGCGGAGCGGACACAATTCCAGGACGGTAACTGGTATCCGGCAAATCCTTTGATAATCGGTTTTTCAAAAAATCTGTCACTCGTTGTCCAGGAGCCTGCTGTTTTCCTCCACCTGCTTTCGAAGCAAGCACTTCCAGTGCTTTTTGAAAAGCCACTCCTGCTAACACCCCGTGTTCCTTTTGAAATTCAGCTGTGTCTTCGGGCTCCACCGTCACAACAATTCCACTATTAGCAAAGGGTGAATCGCGTCGAGCCAGGGACATTCCATTCACAACTACCTCATCATTTTCCGTTGCTGCAGGAACAATAAATCCTCCGGGACACATACAAAATGAGTGCACACCACGGCCATCGATCTTCGTAGCCAACTGGTATCGAGCCGCAGGCAAAATCAAAGGACGGTCTGTCTCCCGGGGAAAATGATATTGCATGCTATCAATCAACGACTGGGGATGCTCAATGCGAACCCCTACCGCAAAGGGAGTCTGCTCGATTAGAATATTTTCCTTGTGCAGAAGCTGATAAATATCTCGAGCACTGTGACCGGTTGCCAGAATAACTGCTTCACCAGTAAACGCTTCGCCGCTCGAAGTCTGGACTCCGTAAATCTGAACACCATCGGCCGACTTAAGTAGACCTACTACACGCCTTTCAAAATGAACCTCACCACCCATTTTAAGGATGGTTTTGCGCATAGCCATAACCACATTGGGGAGAAGATTGGATCCAATATGCGGATGCGCATCCGTTAATATGCGGTTGGGAGCTCCATGCGCTACCAATGTTTCATAAATAGTGCGAACGGGTCCACGTTTGGTCGCACGCGTATACAATTTTCCATCAGAAAAGGTTCCAGCACCTCCCTCGCCGAAGCAGTAATTGGAATCCTCGATGACTCGACCTTCACGCAGCAAAGGAGCCAGGTCGAACCGTCGACTCGAGGCGTCTTTCCCACGTTCGAGAATGATAGGTTTGAATCCTAATTCAATGGATCGAAGCGCTGCAAACATTCCGGCAGGGCCACAGCCAACAATGATAATCTTCCGTGCAACATCCGAAATCTTTTTGTATTGAGGTTTCAATTCCGGATCGGGCGGCAATGGTCCTTCCAACGAAACCTCGAGGCGTAACTGAATTTTGATGATCTTCTGCCGAGCATCAATGGAATGCTTTCTCAATCGAATGTCGGCAATTTCTTCTACCTCTACGCCCAATGCCAGGGCGGCCTCTTTTTTCCATTCCTCTTCGTTCTCGGAACAATCTAGCGACAGAATGACATCGACGGTTTTAAATGTGATCTCCTGATCCATATTCTATGAATGCCCGAATGCTTGTTGCGAAATGTGGTCTACCGGTGCGCAGCCACCCATTCAACTGCGGTCGGCTCCCCTTCGAGAAAACCCAATGAGGCAAGAAAGGTGTCCATAGCGGTGAAGGTGGATACAACGATCTCCTTGTCCGGAGACTTATCATTTCCCCAATTGAAAAAACCGTGGCTCTGATTTGCGAATACGTGCAGTTCACTACGCAGACCAAGCTCATGCATGCGCCTTTGATACTCCTCAGCAGTGGATACCGGAACCAATTTATCACTATCGCCAAAGAAAACGATAGCGGGCGGACCTTCCGCTTTCAGATTGTTCATCGGTGAAAAGAATTCCCAATAATCTTTGACCCTTTCATAGCCATAACCATCGGGACCGTTGTCATAAACAGGGTTAAACAAAACCAGCGCATCAGGCACAGGACTGACGTCGAGATTATTACCTGCATCAAAACGCTCCAGAGTAGCAGTCGCCGCGGCGACATGTCCACCCGCAGAACCTCCTCCGGCTGCAATACGCCGGGGATCGAGCCCAAGCTCTTTGGCATGGCTGCGCACATAACGCATAGCAGCCTTTCCATCCTCCACACACTGATACGGCAAAGCTCCGTGACTCGTCTTGGTACGGTAATCCGGGCAAATGACAATCATGCCTCGAGAGGCCAGATATTTGGCATGAACATAAAAATGAGCAGGAGTACCACCGTTCCAACCTCCACCAAAGAACAATACGATCCCCGGATAACTCCTAACCGAATCATATCCCTCGGGATAGAATAAATGGAGCTTCAACTCAGTCACTTCACCAGAAACCTTTTTATACACAATCGTATCGTCTGGAGATAGTCCGCCGCCCATCTCATTGCTGAAGGGTTGAGCAGTCGCCAAAAGAGTGAAAGCGAATAACAAACTACTAATTTTTATCAGAGGATTCATTTAACAGCTATTAAGGGCGGAGTCGTTTTTCAACGCGAGCACATTTGCGAAGCTTGCCGAAACATCAGCAATTCATTCCATTGCAATAATGCCGCTGGTTCAATCCACCTACAAACCACCTTTCCTCTTTCGATCTGCCCACCTACAGACCATCTATCCAGCTCTATTTAGAAAAGTTCCGCTGGTAACTTCAGATCGCGAACGTATTACTACCCCTGACGGGGATTTTTTGGATCTGGATTGGAACATCAAGAAATGCTCGAAACGACTCGTCATCCTTACTCATGGGCTCGAGGGAAATTCGCGGCAGGCTTATATGCAAGGGATGGCCAGAGTATTCAGTATTCAAGGGTGGAATGTTTTGTCATGGAATTTCCGTGGATGCAGCGGAGAGATTAATAGGTATTTGCAATCCTACCACAGTGGAGCCACCGAAGAATTGCAGACTATTCTTGGTCATGTATTCAAACGCGACCAATTTTCTGAAATCGCGCTTGTTGGATTCAGTCTGGGAGGAAACGTCACCCTGAAGTACCTGGGAGATCGTGCCGATAGCTTGGATACACGGATTAAAAGTGCGGTGGCCATTTCCGTACCCTGTGACCTGAAAAGTAGTTCCTTGCGGCTCGAAGACTCCCAAAACCGTATCTACATGGAACGTTTCATGAAGACCTTGCGGACAAAGATTAGAGAGAAGATGGAACGTTTTCCAGGTCAACTCGACGACACCAATCTGGATAAGATGAAAACCTTTCGCGAATTCGACGGAGGCTTTACCGCTCCCATTCACGGATTCACGAGCGCCGAAGATTACTGGGCCCGAAGCAGCAGCAAACCGGTCTTGAAAAATATCATCATCCCTACCCTGCTAATCAATGCAGCAGACGATCCTTTTTTAGCTGAGGATTGTTACCCCATGACTCTTGCACGCGAAAGTGATCGGTTTCACCTCGAAATTCCTTTCCACGGTGGTCACGTTGGATTTATTCAATTCGGGGAAAATAAAACTTACTACTCAGAACGAAGAGCTTTAAAATTTGTTGAGGAGCAAACAAAAAATTGATTTGATTCTTGAAACATGACTAAGCCTTTACACGTTTTACGGATAACCCAGCGGCTCTATTGCCCAGGAAACTGGGCCACTGTCTATGGTCTAATCGGAGGCGTCCCAATTCAGGCATGGAACCTCTCAAATGAAATTGGAAAATCAGGAATTTCGCAGACAATTCTAACTGGTAATTTTCGAGGCTATCCAAAGCACCGGGAGCATGTAGATTCAATAATAGTTCAAAGCCTGGGGATGCGGATTCCTCAATTTCTGGTGCCCAAAGTTTCCGGGATATTTTGGATTTTCCCCGCAGTGTGGCATCTTCTAAAAAGTAGAAAAAATTATGACCTGGTTCATATCCACTTCAATGATGGTATTGCGTGTCGTTTGCTTTCTTTGACTGCTCAATTCCTTAAATTACCAGTTGTTTTGTCACTCAACACAGAACTGTGGTGTAAGAGCAGGATTCGCAAATACATATGTAAGCGATCGTTCAATATTATTGAATGGATTGAATCGAAAAGCATACGGAAAGCTGATCAAATAATTACACTCACAACCCATAGTGCCGAGTACTGGAGTACGAAACTTTCACAGAATAGAAACAACACGAAGGTGATTCCAGATGGCTGCTAGACATTGAGTTGTTCGGGAAATCCATTGAGGAAGATAAAATTAAGGTTTTTCGAGATCAGCATCGCCTTCCAAACAACAAATCCATTGTGGCCTTCATTGGTAGGATTAGCTAGACCCTGTTCGAAAAGCCGCTGGTTGTCCGTAAAATGCGCATGATAAAGTTTTGGAAAACCAGT
>JAQBYJ010000151.1 GCA_027622555.1 Verrucomicrobiota bacterium | reverse complement strand
AGGTCTTCTCTGTCGGACTCTTTCATTCCTTATTCCAAGCCGGTTTATCCCGGCGCTTTCTATGACCCCTTCCGCTCCCTTGACCCCTTCCGCTCCCTGGCTGCGGAAATATGTGGAAAAATCAAAGATCATTGTCCTCACCCAATCGGACAATAAAGCGGATATTTTAGGAGCCATATCCCTCGGAGCCACGGGATACTTGTTGAAGTCCGCCACGGTGAATCAAATAACCGAAGGAATTAAAACAGTGATGGAAGGTGGTGCTTCCCTGGATTCAGGCGTTGCAAATTTTATCCTGAGAACTTTGCGAACCATGTCCTCTCAAACGGATGAAGATCTCGGCAAAACGCTTTCTGTACGGGAACAGGAAATACTTCAATTGCTGGCAGAGGGACTGGTGAAGAAACAAATTGCCGACAAACTTCAAATCAGCATCACCACGGTCGCCTACCACGTGAAGCACATCTACGAAAAGCTGCATGTGCAAAATGCTCCCGCAGCTGTGGCCAAAGCCTTTCGCATAGGCATTTTCTCAGCAGGAAAATAGGCTTTGTTAACCGGAAAAACTTTTGCGCGTTTGTAGAATCAGGCCAATAGGGCCCGCACCACTTCGCCTTCCACATCGGTCAGGCGGAAGTCCCGGCCACCATGACGATAGGTCAGGCGTTCGTGGTCGAGTCCGAGCAAATGCAGGATGGTGGCGTGCAAATCATGGACATGCACTTTGTCCTCGGCGGCGTAGTAGCCGAAATCATCGCTCGAACCATAACTCAAGCCCGGTTTCACACCACCTCCGGCCATCCACCAAGTGAACGCATGGGGGTTGTGATCCCGGCCATCTTCCTTCTGGGCGGTGGGTGTCCTGCCAAATTCACCACCCCAGATTACCAGGGTATCGTAGAGAAGACCCCGGGACTTCAGGTCCTTCAATAATCCGGCAATGGGTTTATCCACTTCCGCCGCGAGGCTGGTATGCTCCTTTTTCAAATTGCGGTGCGAATCCCAGTAACTGTGGGTGCACTGCACAAAGCGAACGCCGGCTTCCGAGAATCTTCGCGCCTGCAGGCATTGACGGGCAAAGTTATCCGTCGGTTCATGATCCACTCCATAAAGCTTGCGGGTGGCCTGGCTCTCCTGATTGAGATCCATGATATCGGATGCCTCCATCTGCATGCGGAAAGCCAGTTCAAAAGAATCGATCCGCGCCTCCAGGTCGGAGTCGGCGCCCGTCTGTTCCAACTGCATGCGATTCACTTCTTTTAATAAGTCCAAATCGCGCCGTTGTTGCTCCCGGGTAAGCAGTTCATTGTGAAGGTTGGAAATGGCGGCATCCTTCATGTCGGAGCCCTTCTGACCAATGCGCGTCGCCTGGTGGATGGCCGGAAGAAATGCGGAACTGAAATTTTTCACCCCACCATGCCCCATGGTGGGATTCAGGGTGATAAAACTGGGCAGACTGTGGTTTTCCGTACCCAGACCATAGCTGATCCAGGAACCCAAACTCGGTCTGACAAAGGTGTCGGAGCCGGTATGCATTTTCAGGAGAGCTCCCCCGTGGGCATCATTCGAGCCGTGGATCGATTTGATAACACACAGGTCATCCATGCAAGTGGCAACCTGGGGAAACAGGCTGCTGACCCATTGTCCGGATTCGCCATATTGTTTAAACTCCCAAGGGCTGCCCAACAAGTTTCCGGTTTCGGCAAACTGCACGCGGGGTTTGGCAAAAGGCAAGGGTTTCCCGCTATCTTTCTGCAGGCGAGGCTTGTAGTCAAAGGTATCCATCGACGATGGACCACCATGCATGAAGAGAAAAATGACGCGCTTGGCCGTGGCGGGTATATGGGGTTCCCGTGCGGCCAAGGGGTTGACCAGAGACGAGTCGGCTTGCAGGATTCCCCTCAGCGCGAGCGCACCAAAACCCATCCCGCAGGTCGCCAGCATCTGGCGCCGGCTAATGGGCGGTGGTAAACGATGGTTGCAAAGGTGGCCCATAAAATTAATTCCAATAAACAAACTCGTTGGCGGCCAGAAGCACCCGGCAAATGCGTTCCCAATCTTCGAGTGTGGGGGAAACACGGGTTTTCAGATCGGCGGGTTGAAGTTCACCCTCACCCACCAACATCTCCGTTTCCCGAGGCAGGGCCGGACGGCCAAAGAGTCTAAGGTACAAGGCGTTTAAGCTGGATGGAACCGACTGGGAGCCCAAGTGGCTGAATTCCGCGGCCAGGTCCCGCGCGGCAGTCATGACCAGTTCATTGTTCATCATGTAAAGCGCTTGACCGGGAACCACCGTCGCTTCCCGTTGCTGATGATGGACCGCCGGATCGGCCGCATCAAACGTGGCGGACATTTCATTGTGCCTGGCCCGGTTGATGGGCAAATACACCGTGCGGATCAAAGGTTCGGTATCTTCTTCTTTTTTGCCGTCATAGGATTCACCCTTGTCCCCATTATCGGGGGATGACACGCCCGATTGATCCAGTTTTCCGGAAACAAAGAGCACAGCATCCCGAATGGATTCAGCTTCAAGCCGCCGACGGTTTTGCCGCCAGAGCAAACGGTTGTCGGGATCGGTGACGCTGTATTCCAGATTGTTTTGACTGCTTCTGCGATAGGCGGCGGAAAGCATAATCGTCCGGTGCATGTGTTTGATGGACCAGGCGCTGTCCATGAACTCACGGGCCAACCAGTCCAACAGTTCCGGATGGGTTGGAGCTTCGCCCCGCAATCCGAAATTGGATGGCGTGCGGACCAAGCCGAAACCAAAGTGTCCCTGCCAGATGCGGTTTACCATGACCCGGGCGGTCAGGGGATGCCGGGGATCAGTCAACCAGGCGGCCAGTTCCATGCGGCCACTGTTAGAGGGTTCAACGGAAGGTGGCGCCAAACAATCAGCCAGGAGCTGGCCCACACCCCGGGGAATCGGTTCACCCATGGGTTTCAAGTGATCACCCCGGGCAAGCACCGGCATAAGCAATGGTTCACCTTCGGTCACCGCCATTGCTTTTGGCACCGGAGCACCGGCTCTTTCCAGGTTCTGAAGCTTCTTTCTCAGATCGGCAAGTTGCATGGCCTGCTCGCTGGTTTGAGCCGAATCTTCGATGTCTTTGCCAGCATCCAACTCGCTTTCCAGGTTGGCTATTTCCGCTTTCAAGGCGGCGAGATCCAATTCATATTTCTCAACGATGGCCTGATTTCCCGGATCATCGAAAACGGTTTCCACCCAGCGGGATACATGGTCGGTGTGGGCCATGGTTTTGGTGCTGCGGAAAATTCCGGCCAAGGCATAATAATCTTTCTGCGAGACGGGATCGAACTTGTGGTCGTGGCAGCGGGCGCAGCTGACAGTCAGTCCCATGAAGGTTTGACCAACCACATCAATCTGCTCGTCCACGATGTCGATCAGCATCTTGTCTTTGTCCTGTTCGGCCAACATCTTGGGTCCCAAGGCCAGGAATCCGGTGGCCGTGATTTGATCGTGATCAGTTTTCAAATTGCCGGAGGAAGGCACCAAGTCACCGGCAAGCTGTTCCTGGATAAACAGGTCGTAAGCTTTGTCCTGATTGAAGGAGCGAATGACATAGTCGCGGTAACGCCAGGCTTCGGGATAGTCGTGGTTTTCATCCGCACCATTGGAGTCGGCGTATCTGGCCAGATCCAGCCAACGCCTTCCCCACCGTTCACCGTAGGCCGGAGAGGCCAACAAACGCTCAATCAGTTTCCCATAGGCGTCTTCGCGCCTGTCATTCACGAAGTCGGAGATCTCCCCGGGCGTCGGAGGCAGTCCGGTCAGGTCATAGGTGGCCCGGCGGATTAAGGTGTGCTTATCGGCCTCACCGTTCGGTTCCAAACCTTGACGTTCGAGCCGGGTCTCAATCAAAGCATCAATAATGGATAAGCCTGAGTCCGATGCCGCCTCATCAATCTGTTTCTTCGAAAACAACGGCTGAAACGCCCAATGCGGTTTGAGCGGTTCCTCATAGGTGGCAAATCCGTCCAGCACAAACAGGGTGAAAGCAGCCATTAGGCACAGGGACGGCATTCGGTTCGAATTGAACCGTTTCGATGAGCATCGAAACCAATTTTGTGGCATGACTGGTAAACTTACTTGAATAGTCTCTTGAGGTAAACGATGAGAATGCACTTGTTTGAAAGAATTTCGAGGAGAAATCTTTCATAGAATCCATGATACCAAAACAGGGATATCCGAGTATCCTGTGTTTACAGGATAGCTTTCTTTAATCAACTAGTTTACATTGTTGGCGTTGAAAGTTCTCCACTTCATTTTCCAAGATACCCCATGAATAAAATTACGTTTACTCTCTGCCTGGTTCTCCTTGGCTGCGGAACGGCTTCCGCTCGAAACGCCACCGTTGCCGGTAGGTTCACGGTCGAGCACCCCACCCTGCTGAACCTGGGCTTCGAGTGGTCCATCCAGGGCGATGAAAACCGCAATGCTGAAGTCGCCGTGCAATTCCGGGCCGTAGGGGAAACCGCTTGGCGTCCAGCCCTGCCGCTGGTGCGGATCGGAGGCGAACGAATTTATCGCGACAGGGAGCATCTCGACTACATCGTGCCCGAAGGCTTTGCCGGTAGTATTCTAAACCTCAAGCCGGGCACGGAATACGAATGCCGCTTTCAGATGAAGGACCCCGATGGGATCTCCGGCGAAGCCAAGCACACCGTCACAGTCAAAACCCGCACCGAACCGATGTCTTACCAAGGAGGCCGGACCTTGCACGTCTATCCGCCCGACTTCGAAGGTCCCCGTCAGGAACCCAGTTTCACCGGTATTCTCCAAGCCTACTACGGCGCCGGCCTGGGAGACTGGAACGTTGTTTGGGAACAGCGTGTGGAAGCCGGTGACACGCTGCTCGTGCATGCCGGGCTCTACCGCGTGGAGCGCTTCGATTACGTGGATCCCATGATGACGCCGTTCGACGGAACCATGTCACTCACTCTCAAGGGCACTCCGGAAAAGCCCATCACCATCAAGGCGGCCGGGGACGGAGAGGTGATCTTCGATGGAGACAACAACCACCGTCTCTTTGATGTCATGGCCTCCCGTTACCACATTTTTGAAAACCTCACCTTCCGCAACACCGATGTGGCTATCTTCGCCGGCCAAAAGGAAGTGAGCGGCGCGGTCGGTCTTACCGTGAAAAACTGCCGCTTCGAAAACATCGGCTTCGGTGTCTGGACCGAGAATGCGGATTCCTCGGATTTTTATATCGCCGACAACATTTTTATTGGCCGGGACGACCGCTTCCGTCTCATTGGCTGGGGCGGACGCCCGCGGACACCGGATAAAATAAGCTGGGAGGAACCGCTCTACAAGTCCCACCGCATGGTCAGTTATTACGCCATCAAGGTATACGGTCCGGGCCATGTGATCGCCCACAACTCCATCGCCTATTTCCACGATTCCATCGGCATCTCAACTTACGGCACACCTCCGGAAGATCCGCACCGCCGCGCCTCGTCGATAGACATTTACAACAACGACCTGCACATGTCGAACGACGACTTCATCGAAGCCGACGGGGGTGTTCATAACATCCGCATTTTCAACAACCGGGGAACCAACGCGTCCATGGGTGGCCTGAGCGCCCAACCTGTTTTCGGTGGTCCCGCCTACTATTACCGCAACACCCTTTACAACGTTCCCCGGGGAGTGGCTCTCAAGTTCGGGGGCAAACCCGCCGGTCTCTTCGTTTGGCACAACACCATCATCTGCGAAAACCAGATCGGCGGCACCGCCGCGAACATGCATTTTCGAAACAATCTTTTTCTGGGCAGGGACAATCCGGATAAAGGAATCTCCAATATAGGAAATTCCCACAGTGTCGCCTCGTCCGACTACAACGGCTATCGTCCGAATAAAGGCGTGAAGGAGCAGTATAAATGGTTCTCGCCTCCGGCAGGAGAGATCAACTACCAGCCCGGCGGCGATGATTGGGTGGTTGCTTCCACCTTGGCCGACTTCCAGAAACGCACCGGGCAAGAGAAACACAGCATCGAAATCGATTACGACATCTTTGAACAACTCAGCCCGCCCGACCAAGCCAATCCTTTCAAGGCCTACCACGCCATGGACCTGAACCCCCGTCTCAAACCGAAGAGCCGCCCTGTGGACGCCGGCGTCGTTATCCCCACCGTGAATGACGACTTCGTCGGCAAGGCACCCGACCTGGGCGCCCACGAAGTTGGCGCCCCCGAGATCAAATACGGCCCCCGCTGGCTGACCTGGGAACCGTTTTACCGCTGAAAGGGAAGTAAACAATCCGAAGCGAGCGAGGGATGGACCGAGGTATTGGTTGAGCACCCCTTGACTCGCCTAAATCGGAAAACGACCGTGTTCCGACATTTCGGAAATCAGATGAAATATTTTCCCGTTCATTTGAAATGTTTCAGGAAAACAAAGGTTTTAGAGACATGGAGGAATCCCGTATCTTAGATCCGTAAAATAGTTACCCATGACAAGTTGGCCGCGTTCCCCCGAAAGCATGGAATTTTCGTTTCCATCCATCCAACCCTAAATGATACTACTCCCCATAATTTAAACTCATGAAAAATAACCCTATCCACTCACTTCACTTTTTGATTCGGTGCGCCGCACTACTGGGAGCCATCGCACTGGGACTCACTAATCTGGCGAGCGCTCAGACACCCCCGGTGCAGCGCCCGAACGTGATTCTCATCCTGACCGATGACCAGGGCTTTGGTGACGTGGGTTTTCACGGCAATACCGAACTCAAAACCCCCTACCTGGATCGTTTGGCAAGTGAGAGTGCCGAGCTTACCAACTTCTACGTCCAACCCCTCTGCACACCCACACGGGCGGCCCTGCTTACCGGTCGCTACCCCGAAAGGACAGGTGCCGTGGAAGTGAACGATGGCCGCAGTATCATCCGCGAAACGGAAATGACGATTGCCGAAAATCTCAAGGCCGCGGGATACCGGACCGGTATTTTTGGGAAATGGCATTTGGGAGACAACTTTCCCGTGCGCCCCTCGGACAAAGGGTTTGAGGAATGCCTCCATCACACCGCCGGCGGTGTGGGTCAGGCGGGCGATCCACCGGGCAACAGTTATTTCGATCCCATACTCCGGCACAACAATGTCCCGAAGAAATACCAAGGCTACTGCAACGACATTTTCTTCCAGGAAGCGATGCGGTTTGCCGAAAAACACAAGGACGATCCGTTCTTCATTTTCCTGGCGACCAACCTTCCACATTTACCCCTTCAGGTGGCGGAGAAGTATGTGAAGCCCTACCGCAAGTACGGAGTCAATGAGATCAATGCCAAAACTTACGGCATGATCGCCAACATCGACGAGAATGTGGGATTTGTCATGAAGCGCTTGAAGGAGCTCAAGTTGGAAGAAAACACCATTGTGATTTTCCTTTCCGATAACGGACCCCGGACCGCACGCGAGAAAAACGACCTCTACCCCGACCGCTACAACGCCGGACTCCGGGGCACCAAATCCAGTATCTACGAAGGCGGAATCCGGGTGCCCTTCCTCATCCGCTGGCCCGCCAAAATCAAGGCAGGGATAAAACTACCGCACATAGCGGCACACATCGACATCCTTCCGACCCTTCTCGAGGCCTGTGGAGCCAAACCCATTGACAGGGAGCGCATTCTGGATGGACGAAGCCTTCTGCCACTCGTCACCCAGGCTGATCCGCAGTGGCCCGAACGCACACTCGTCTTCCAGCACAACGCAAACCACGAGCCCCTCATGTACAGCCATTTCGCCGTGCGATCACAACGCCACAAACTGGTGCAGGCCCTTCCAAATCCCCGCGACAGCACTCTGGATATCGGCGAATACGACATTCGCGATCAGCTTGCCAATCTGGAGCTTTACGACATTGAGAACGACCCGGATGAAATCAACGATATCCATCGCTCCCACCCGGAAGTGGTCGCTTCCATGATGACCACCTACGAGAACTGGTACCGCGATGTCACCGCCGAGCTCAACTACTGGGATCCCCAGCGTATTTATTTAGGTGCCCCCGAAGAAAACCCCACCCTGCTAAGCACCTTCGACTTACAGAAAATGACCCGGCTACCCTATTGGAGCGCACGGGTAACAAAGTCCGGTCGATACCGTTTCACCTTGACCTTCCGCCCGGTCGCACAAGACCGTACGGCCTACGTGCGCTTCGGAACGGAACAAGTATCGCAGTCCATAGCGGCAGGATCTTCAACCTGCGTGTTTGAATCGGTGGAACTACCCGGTGGCGACGGCCGGCTTGAAGCCTGGTTGAAAACCGGATTGGAATCGCAATCGGTGACTTTCCTTGAGGTGGAACGTCTCTGAGGACTGTAAAAAAAAGCTGTAAAAAAAAGGGTCAAACGCAAAACATTAACATCCCTTTCAATTGATCGAATTGCTGACCCGGTTCGGATGTCCCATATTTAACCGGCGGGCTATCCATACGTTATTCCACCCCCTCCCAGTCGACGCCCGGTTGCTGGTTCACAAGTTCATTGGCCAACTCCTTCTTTGCCTGGTTGCTCCCAATAAACCAACCCCGGCAATAGTTCCTGTAGAGCTCTTCGCGTTTCCCGGGGTCTCCCTCCCCAAGCAAAGCCAGATGTTCCTGTTATTTCCTCATGCCCCTCAGGTTGTCCGACAATCCTAAAAGGGAGAGCGACACTCCACGATCCAAGCCTTGCGTCCGAACTTTCTTAAAATAATGGAGGTAGCTGCTGAACCGGTATTCTTTCAGATGTTCCACATCACACAGGCCCGCTCTGACCGGGTTCAAGTGGATATAATCCATAAGACCCGGCAAGGATCTGTCCGATTCGACTACCAGGGACTTGTGGCGCCTCTGGAACACATGGCTGCGTTCCTCATGGAAACGATTAAAGCGGGTGGCGAAAATTCCCTGAAGCCATTTCATTCCCGCCACCAGATTTGGCTCCGGGGTTGCGATCGCCAGATGGAGTGGTTGCTCATGATGACAAAGGCGTAAAGCTTCCACCCGCACCGGTGAACGGTTTCCAGAAGCGCATTCTCAAGCATCTGTGGTTCTGTCGTCGCTGAAAAGATCCTTGCGGTGGTTGCCGAGGCTGATGTTGCGGTAAACGGCTCCGGCAAATTCCACCCGTTGCTTTCTTGGCATCCGCTGACCGAAGCCCAGCGATCGCCCCAGGTCAATGTTAATCTTTTGCGTTTGACCCCTTTCGCCTTTTTTAAAATAATCGGTCGTAAGTCGTTGATATTGGAATCGAAAATATTGAAGACCGCGTGAAAATCCAAGCCATTCTGGTTTGAGCAAAACACCCGCAAGGGCTGACCTTTTTAGCCGACTCAAAACGAGTTCGACTCCCAAGAAGAGGTCCCAACCGTTCACAGATCAGAACACACTTAACAACTAGGTCAGGCACCCATTCTTTTCCTTTCAGATTGGCAACTTCAAGTCCTTTGTAAAAGTGCGAAAAACATCCTACGTTATCTCGTTTCTTCGATCCACAGAATCCGAAGAACCACTCTTGGCCGCGCCAAATATGAAATATGAACATCGACCCGATTCTGCCGCCCTCACATTGGCTGGGCGGTTAATGGGTGCTATGGATCATTTGGGATTGAATCAATTTAAGAAAGATTTTGAGCACATCCTCCAATCAAATGGCTATCCAAATCTGAATGAAGAGAACCCGTTTGATCAGCCTCCCCTACTTGCCCTGTCTGAACGAGTAAAATCTCCCCATGTGGCGCGAATGAAAACAATGTGGATGCAGATGCGCGAAGGAGTCATTAAACATTTTCCAAAGTCCAGGAGGAAACCCTTTAAGTCGGGGTACGTTAAAGAGTTTGAAAAGCTAAAGGAATACGACACCTACCATTCCCTTTCAATCGAAGGCTATCAGGTAACTCGGGAACTCATCCAAATGGTAGAGTCTGGTGAATGGACCGAAGAAAAGGGTGAATCCCATAAGAGCCTCAAGAATGCGCTCGCAGCCAAGGGATATGCGGAGGCTTTTGATGAAGTTACAAAATCCATTCAAAGAATTGAGAAGGGAGAAAATCCTGGAACTGTTATTAAAGAAGATCACGGGATTTGGTATCGAGCCATGTTTGGCGTATCTGTACGGGCAGGGATAATGAAATCCCATGATCTCGCTGGTTACCGGCGTGGCCCGGTATACATTCGTGATTCGCGGCATGTTCCTCCGGCCAAAGCCCATGTGATTGATTTAATGGAAACCTTTTTCGAATTACTTGAACAGGAGGACCACCCGGGAGTAAGAGCGATCCTTGGACATTTCTTTTTTGTTTTCATACACCCATACCCCGACGGCAATGGTCGCATGGGGCGTTTTCTCCTCAATACATGCCTGGTTGCTGGCGGATATCCATGGACAACCATCCGTGTAGATTCACGAAATCAATACATGGCCTCAATTGAGAAAGCCGTTGTCGAAGAAGACATTGTTGATTTCTGCAATGTGATCGCTTCGGAATTAGAAGCTGCCAAAAAGTAGCGCCCGGTTTGACTGTAACCTTTTAGCCATCCTTGACCAGGTTAAACAATCAACGTATAAGCGTATCCTTTTTATGGATTTATAGACCGAATACCAAACATCAAGGGCCGACCCTTTTAGCTCCTTTCCGCAGTATCCCGGTTTCTTTGTCGATGACCAACAGGCCAGAGAATATATGTGCAAATACCTTGACTGG
>JAQBYJ010000150.1 GCA_027622555.1 Verrucomicrobiota bacterium | reverse complement strand
CTTTTTAGCGGCGAAGCCGCAGAGGTGGGGGTTTTAGGGGGAGGAGTGAAAATTGAAAGCATAGAGAAGCCATTTGTCTGATTTGGGGGTTAGTGTCAAGCGGCCTTTGCGAATAGAAACGTGATTCATGCTGAAATATACCGGGGAAAGTCAATTTTGCGGAGGATTTCCCGTTTTTTGAGGAGACGCGTACAGGAGGAAGCGAAGCCGGCTTCGGAAGGCTGCTTTACAGGAGGATCGGATCAATCCGTCCAAAAGACTGGCTCGGTATCGTGAGCCCAGGGATCGGGGTCTTCTATGACGAGTAAAAGTCCGATTGATAGGAATTTGCTTTTTAGCGGCGAAGCCGCAGAGGTGGGGGTTGTAGGATCAGGTGGAATCTATGCTGATGGCAGTTTTGGTTTTGATTATCCAAATTGGAATACAATTGAATTATTGGCTAAAATCAACTTTGGCTTTATGGGTTTTGACCAAGCCGAAGTTCTTGGAACTTCGCTTCGTGATCCAGCAACTCAGGCAGAAAGGCTTGAACAAATGAAAGAAAAAATTAACAACATAATCAAAAGTTGGTATTAGAAAAATGCAAAATTATTTAATCATCTCCGCTTCCAGTGATATTGGGTTTTTAACTGCCAAAAATCTCAAAGAGCAAGGCAAAAATATTTTTATTACTACTCGAAATTCTGAAAAATTAGATCAGCTAAAAAGCGAGTTAAATTGTGATGGCACAGTTCTAGACGCTTCTGATTTTGCGGCTGTTGATAATGTTTTTGGCGCTGCCACACAAAGCATGGGAAGCGTTGATGGTGTTGCTAATTTTTCTGGTTCAGTGATTTTAAAACCAGCTCACTTAACTTCTTTTGAAGAATATTTGGCAACTGTAAATGCTAACTTAACCACAGCTTTTGCAGTTGTTCGTTCAGCTGGAAAATATATGAAAAATGGTGGTTCAGTAGTTTTTCTTTCATCTGCGGCAGCAATGCAAGGCGTTGCTAATCATGAAGCAATTGCCGCTGCTAAAGGTGGTGTAATTGCTTTAGCAAAATCAGCTGCAGCAACTTATGCCGCTCAAAATTTACGCTTCAATGTTGTTGCGCCTGGTTTAATTGCAACCAAACTCACCGCTAAAATTACTGGCAATGAAAACGCTCTAAAATTTTCGACCGCAATGCACGCTTTAGGCAGAGTTGGTAAGGCTGAAGATGTGGCACAAATGGTTGAATTTTTGCTTAGCGATAAAGCCAATTTTATTACTGGGCAAATAATTGGTGTTGATGGTGGACTTTCCAATTTACAACCTAAAATCAAAATATAATGAGCTATTTAATCACTGGTGGAACTGGTTTTGTGGGCAAGAAATTGATTGCTAATCTTTTGCAAAATCAACAAAAAATTATTGTTCTAACTCGCAACAAAAACAAAGCAGAAAAATTGTTTGGCAGCAAGGTGAGGGTGGTTGAAAGTTTAGCAGAAATTTCAAATTCCCAAAAAATTAATTACATCATCAACCTAGCTGGTGAGCCAATTGCTGATAAAAGATGGAATGAAAAACAAAAAGAAATTTTGATTAATAGTCGCATTCAAAGCACTCAAAATATTATTGATTTAATTTCCAGATTGGAACACAAACCATCAACTTTAATTAGTGCCTCCGCCATTGGTTTTTATGGCTCACGAGGTGATGAAGAGTTAGATGAAAATTCTTCTGCCGGGCAAGAATTTACCTCCGATCTTTGTCAAAAATGGGAAGAATGCGCCAATCAAGCAAGTGATTTTGGAGTTAGAGTTTGCTTGACTAGATTCGGAATTGTTTTAGGAAAAAATGGTGGCGCATTAGCAAAAATGTTGTCACCATTCAAACTTGGTTTGGGTGGAAAAATTGGCAGTGGCAAACAATTTATGTCGTGGATTGATATTGATGATTTGGTGGCAGCAATTAATTTTTTAGTTGTGAATCAAAACCTAAATGGCATTTTCAACTTTACCGCTCCAAAACCAGTTACCAATCAAGAATTCACCAAAACTCTAGCCAAAATCCTAAACCGTCCAGCGTTTTTTAACATGCCAGCTTTAGCGGTTAAAATTTTGTTTGGTCAAATGGGTGAGGCGTTGCTTTTAAATGGTCAAAAAGTTTTTCCAAAGAGATTATTGGAAGGCGGATTTAAGTTTAATTGTGAGAATTTGGAAGATGTTTTTACCAAAACTAAATATTAACAAACTAATAATAAAATATGAAAATTTTTCCAATTTTAATTTTACTAACTGTTTTAATTCAATCATGTGCCAATATGCCAAAAGAAGGAACTTACAAAGGCTATGAAACGCCAGCTTATAAGGTTGAAAAACAATCTGAAAATATTGAAATTAGAACTTATGATAAAAAATTAGTTGCCGAAGTTGAGGTTGATGGAGATAGAGAAGAGGCGGTTGGAAAAGGTTTATTGATAGGAATTTGCTTTTTAGATTGATTGATAGGAATTTGCTTTTTAGCGGCGCAGCCGCAGAGGTGGGGGTTGTTCATCGATGAGGATGTCTTTGATCAGCCCGCTGCGGCTGGACATCTGCCGATACATTTCAAATGTCTTTTGTTGAAGCAGGTGAACCTTGTTCTTCCGCAGCCGCACCACGAATTGGTTCAAGGCGCTGGCGATCCCGTCACACTCGTTGATGAAGTCCGCCTTTTCCTTGGAGACGTGGTGCTTCTCGTAGAGCTTCTCGATCTCCACCTCGATGTCGTGGATCCGTTTCTCCAGCCCGAGAATGTCCTCCTCAAGCAGGCGGAGTTGCTCCGTCTTTCGGCCGATTTGGGTCGAGCAGCTCTCCATCTCTGACTGGAGCTGTTTAAAAAGATCCCTCTCCGTGTTGGTCAGCGTGCCGCCCTGGGTCACCGGTTGATAGGAATTTGCTTTTTAGCGGCGCAGCCGCAGAGGTGGGGGTTGTTTGCCTGAGAACCCAACGGTATAAATACATCCGCAATTTCCTTGCTGAGCGCCCTCATATGCAGCCTAATCGCTATAAAGATCACAAGAGTATCGTGAAGGCTTTGAGATCCGCCCACGAGGCGGGCACTTTAACTGAAATTCAGGACCGAATCTTCTCACCAACCCGTCCTGAAGAAGAACTCTACGACCTGAAAAAAGATCCGCACGAAATCAACAATCTCGCAAACAACCCTGCCCATCAAAAACAGCTGATAAGATACAGGGAACGTCTGAATAAGTGGATCGTGGATACCGGTGACAAAGGTCCAGAATCCGAAGCCATGTACGACAGTGACATGGCCGAGTACTTAAAGTCTCGAAACGTGGATACGGAGCAAGGAAGAATACTTCAAAGAAACATAGCCACCATGAAACAATGGGCGGCAGAAGGGAAATAAAAGAATCGCTAAGTAGATTCCCGGAAACTCCAGGTTAAGGTATGTACACGCCTCCTGCATTCAAGGTCGATGATCCGGATCTCATCCGGAAATTCATCGCAGAAAACAGTTTTGGGATTCTCGTATCATCGGTCGACGGCAACGCTATTCAAGACACCCACACACCATTCCTGCTGTCAGAAGACGGCAACTATTTACTGGGCCACCTCGCTCGTGCGAACGATCATTGGAAGGCGTGGAAAGCGAATGCGCACACAAAAGTGATCTTCCATGGCCCTCACTGCTACATATCGCCCACCTTCTACAAATCAGATATAAACGTACCCACTTGGAATTACACGGCTGTTTCTATTGATGGTATCATCGAACTTATCGATGATATTGAGGAACAGAAAACATTCATGCACTCTTTGTTACGGGCAAACGAGTCCGCATTCCCTGAACCCTGGTTTCTCGATGAAGAAAACGAACAGTTGATGAAGCTTTTCTCCTCCATTGTATTCTTCAAAATCCGCATATCAAATATCGAAGCGAAGTTCAAATTGAACCAGAACAAATCGGCGAACGATCAGATGGCAGTAAAAGAAAGACTTTCAAATAGCCAATCACCCTTTGATCAGGCTGTAGCAAGACTTATGGACGGCTAGTCCTTGCCATCGCCCATAGCTCGCTCGTCCTGCTCCTCGAGATCGTCCTTATGCTCGATCACCGATTTATCATGTGCCACCTCTCCTTCGAGCGCATCATCTCGTTCACAAAGCCCCCGGATCCGCGCCGGTTTTCCGAAAATGATCAAATGTTCTGAATCTCTAATCTAGTAGCCCCCGCGAGGTACTCCCAGATAATCACCGTCATCACGAATAGGCCCCAACACCAACAGGCCTTCTTCTGGAATATTTAGATCCTTAAGACAACTCCCTTCATCCATGTATTCTCTTCAACCGATACTTCGTTAATCTCAAAATCCCCATAACGGTCATAAGCTGAGAGAGGTCTCAAGGCCCCCATCAGTGCAAGAAACGCATTTAACTTCGTCGGCCCAAATGTTCTGTCCAACGCACGCTCTACACAATTGAATCATATATGAATCTATTATTAATGATTCATTTTAAATCCATTCCTTGCTTTACCTAATAAATGAATCAATTACTACTGCTCATCAGTAATTCATTTAAACTATATCACCCATTTAGATTTTATTCATTATGTCTACCAAAAGTAAATCAAAGCGAAAATCGCTCCTACGGGCGCTCCTTGCGGGATACGGGCTAGCGAAAGCCTTCTTCTTACTGGCAGCATTTCTCTCATTCCTGCTATCTGTGACGCTATGGTTCACAGGCAACCGCGAGGAAGGGCTCTTCGTCGGAGTCTGGGTTCCCTCTATCTGCTCAGCTGGAGCATTAATTTTAGCCGGACGACGTCATGGATGATCAACTAATATTAGTAGCTGGCTGCGTTGTAACCTTCATCTTCCTCGGTGGGGTCTATGGCGTGTTAATCGGGTTATTCAAAAACACATCTCACACCGAAACATCCATCGAAGAGGAAGACTAACCCGCCGACAACGACTCATGGAAATCATCCTTTCGTTACTACAAATACTGGTCGGACTTTTAGTCCTTAACGTGTGGACTCTCCGCCGGGAAAAGCCAACTCCATGGCGCGGGGGCGACGCTGATTCCATGCGCCACGAGTTCCGCAACTACGGGTTGCCACTTTGGTTCATGGAAGTGATCAAGTGGACGAAAATATCTCTGGCACTCCTTTTGGTGGCTGGAGTCTGGATACCAGACATTACAAAAACGACCGCAATCAGCATGGCCCTTCTCATGGCAGGGGCCATTGCCATGCACCTGAAGATCCGAGATCCCTTACCTAAATCCTGCCCAGCTTCGGCCGTGCTTGTAGCCTGCGTAGCGGTAGCTTTTTCCTAAGCCAACCAGTCGCTATTGTTGATAGGAATTTGCTTTTTAGCGGCGCAGCCGCAGAGGTGGGGGTTGTATTGATAGGAATTTGCTTTTTAGCGGCGCAGCCGCAGAGGTGGGGGTTGTGCCCGGCCGCGAAGGGAATCAAGTGGGTGAATCCCTCCAAACACACCGTCGCCCCATTGACAACATGGGTAATGATCGCATCCGGTAATGATTTGAATTCAGGCATTCGTTGTTTGACTTTTGTTCGATTATCGAACATTTGATTGATTTACTCTGAAAGTCAACAATCTATGCAGCACCGAAATCCAGCTTTATTCCGGTCGGGCGACCCGAATTTCATGACATCCCTGGCTCGAGGAATTGAAGTACTTTCTTCCTTTCAAAACAGCGCCACCGGATTGAGGGCATCGACAATCAGCAAGCGTACGGGCTTATCCCGGGCAGTTGTGAGCCGTTGCTTGTACACCCTCTCTGAGCTCGGCTATGTTCAGCAAGCGGAAGACGGCTACTACCTGAAACCGAAGATTCTCTCTTTGAGCCAAACCTACTTTACAGCGAATCCGCTCCTTTCGATCGCCCAGGAGTATCTGGACCGGGTAAAGGAACAGACTGGGGAGTCCTGCTCAATAGCGGTTCTCGACGGCAGCGACGTCGTTTACGTCGCCCGATCTGCAGCCCGGCGGGTTATGACAGTATCCTTAGGGATCGGCAGTCACTTGCCAGCCTATTGCACATCTTTGGGTAGGGTTCTGCTCGCCGATCTTCCGTCCAAGGGACAAAGAGAACTACTGAAAAACACCAAGATGGTCGCTCCGACGAAATATACTGTCACCGACATTAACGAACTCATAAAAATCCTGAAAAGTGTACATCGTCAAAGATACGCGATGATAAATGAGGAGCTGGAGATCGGCCTGCGATCACTGGCAACACCGGTACGAGACCAGAATGGATCTGTCGTCGCAGCTATGAATATTGGCCTTCAAGCGCCGCTGGTCAGCGAAGAGGAAATGCTGGAAAAGATGCTTCCAATATTGAGTGACGCGGCAAACGAACTGAGCTCGCGCATTATCCTTTGATGGATAGCTCCGGGTTCTTGTTCAAGCTCAACGCAGGTATGATTAATTCCAAATGCGAAAACCAAAGAAAAGAAATATCCATTTTCGATCTGTATATCTCTGGATATGAACTTGGAACATCGACCACTTTTTACACCCTTAAACATCAAATCATATCCGACAACAAGTGACCATGCACATCGGTCAGGCGTCGATCGATGCTGTTATTACGCACGGTCAGTTTTTCGTGATCGATACCTAACTGGTGAAGAATCGTGGCATGAATGTCATAGACGGTAGTGTAATTACTCCGATCCTGCGGCTTATACCCCCATTCATCACTCTGACCATAAGTACCAGGCCTTAACCCACCACCACACATCCAGTTGGTGAATACAAAGGGATTGTGATCACGCCCAGCGCTTCCTTGCGAACAAGGCATGCGGCCAAACTCAGTGGTCCAAAGAATGATGGTGTCTTCGAGCATCCCTCGTTGTTTGAGGTCTTTGATGAGTGCCGCCGTGCCATGAGACATACCTAAGGCGAGCGGCTCATGGTCGCGTTTCAGATTTTCATGACTGTCCCAATTGCGACGAGGAAATCCATTGTCGTTGCCACTCCAGATCTGGACAAAACGAACACCTCGTTCGAGTAGCCGACGTGCGACCAAACATTTACGGCCAAAGAATTCGGTTTCGGCTTTGGTGTTGAGAATACTGTCATTTACACCCGGCCCTTCCGGGGCGAGTCCATACATGTCTTTGATGTATTGAGGTTCTTGCGACACATCCAGGGCATCGGTCGCACTCAACTGCATGGCACCGGCTAGCTCGTATGCATTTACCCGCGCCGACAAGCGATTGTCTCCTGGGCGTTCCTCAGCGTGCGCAGTGTTCAATCGCTTAAGTAAATCCAGGCCAGCCTGATCACTCTCTGGTGTAATAAAGGAACTCTCTGGTGAGTGAAGATCGGTAATGGGCGTTTTATTTCCCGGCCGGATAAGGGTTCCTTGATGTTGGGCTGGAAGAAATCCCGTTCCCCAGTTTTTCGCACCATTGGAGGCAAACCCGCGATGATCGGGAAGGACAACAAAGGTTGGTAAATCATCATTCTCGCTTCCCAAGGCGTAAGATACCCAGGAGCCAGCGCTGGGGAATCCCGCGAAATTAAAACCGGTTGTTTGCAGCAAAGTCGCCTGACTATGTACCCCTGTTTTACCAACCAGGTTGTGAATGAAAGTCATATCATCTGCGACCTCGCCAAGCGGAGCGACGATATCGCTAAGCATTTTCCCACTTTGACCATACGGGTTGAAATTCCACGGACTGGCAAAAGTGGCCCCAGGTCGACTCTGAAAAAGCTCGACCGCCTCACCTGGATCCCAGGGCTGACCGTCGCGTTGAGCTAACAGGGGCTTGTAATCAAAGGTGTCCACATGGCTGGTAGCACCGGCCATAAACAACTGTATGACCCGTTTGGCTCGGGGTTTATGGTGGAGAGGCTGAACCAGGCCTGGAGCTCCGAGCAATCCATCGCGGCAAAACATACTTCCAAGGGCCATACTGCCCATCGTTCCAATGAAAGATCTACGGTTCATGTTAGTCCAAATAGGTAAAATCGTTCAGATTAAAGAGGACGCGGGCCAAGCTGGCAGCTCCGTGGGTCTCATAATGCTCGCCAAGCAGTTTTGACTCATTCTGGTTGGGCGGCCGCCCCAGCGCCAAGGCTGTCGCCCGATTGACAAGCGCTTCCGTTGATTTTTCCGGCGCTTCTAAAAGTCGCTCACCAAACCTTTTAGCCATGGCTTCCACCAAAGTATGGTTCCACTGGGTCAGGGCTTGAAGCGCGGAGGTCGACTCATCTCTTACAGCCACACTGATGGAAGGATCTGCACAATCGAGTGTGGTCAACATAGGCTGGGGTTGGGAGCGAACTACAAAACGATAGACGGTTCGTCTATGAGATTTAGGATCATTGGGATCGTGCAGGTGATATTCGTAGTGGGGGGAGTGCTGCGGCTTCTCGATAACAAAGTCATAGAAGCTGGGTCCTCCACGATCCTTCAGGTTAAGCGCCCCTGAAACAGCGAGTAGGGAATCTCGAAATTCCTCTGCGGTAAGCCTACGTCGATCGGCTCGCCACCAAAACTGGTTATCAGAATCAATGGCGGCGTTTTCTGGAACATGCTCACTGGAACGACGGTAAGCTTTACTGCTTACCAGCAAGCGAATCATCGACTTGATCGACTGCTGTGGATCATCACGTAATCGGGTGGCCAGGTAATCCAGTAACTCAGGATGAGTGGGTTCCCTACCCGCTCGTCCAAAATCGTTAGGACTACCAGCCAAAGGTTTTCCCAAGGTCCATTGAACCAGCCGGTTGGCCATGGTTCGCCAGAGTAAGGGATTATCCTTTCGTGTAAGGTATCGAGCCAACTCCGCCCGGGCTTCACCCTCCTTCCATTCTGCTGATTCAAAAAAGCTTTCCGGTGCTCCATCCCACAGAGGCAATGCACCGGGAGTCATTGCTTCTCCAGGCGATTCCAGGTCTCCACGATTCAACAAATGAATGGGCCGTGGTTTTCCATCGGTGGCAAAGAAACGACCCACACTCGCCCAATTGGTATTGGCCGCGTAAACCAGTGATTTGGACTGATAGGCCTTCAACTGCTCCTCCAGCACTTTCAGCTCGGCTGTAACTTCTTTCCTTCGAGCCTCAATTTGAGGTGATCGGATCTCCGCTGTGATACGGTCACGTTCCACTTCGAGTGCTCGCAATTCCTCAAACACACTCGGGTCAAAATCGCCTCTAAAAAACACATCATCCACCAGATTCTCAGGATTCCAATGTTCGCCCTCTTCAAAACTATCTGAGGAGGTGACCATTGTATTAAATGCAAAATTTTTCTCAGCAAACGAATCCACTGCCTGCAATTCCCCCAATGCAAACAGATGACCAGCCGACTCTTCTTTCAGCCGTGTGACTGCGACCCGAATGTATCGTATGGCGGGAGGGCCGACATCAACGGCTATCGTTTCCGTTCCCGGATTGGGTTGATCCTCCTGTGACGCATCCATGAGCAGGCGCACGTTTTCTTCAAACGCAGGATCATCCGAAGCTTCTACACGATACTGCAGCGGGAACCCGTATCCCTTTTCACTTTTTCCGTCAAAAGCCGGAATGAGAAAAATCTGCGTGACAGAAGTCCCCTTTCCAAGGTCAACCTGAACCCAGGTATCCGAATCTGCATTGGATTTTACACCCGAGCGATAACCCAGGCGCGGGTTATTTCCGGTTCCGTAAGTCTCTTTGATTTCGCGGATCCGTCGTTTGATTCCGGATACACGAGCGGTAAGCTCACGCTCCACGTCGTCATTGATATAGTAATGCTCGCGCTTGAGTCGATTGATCTGGGTCAAGAGTTGATTGCGCTCTATCGTCTGTTCCGGGGTCAACCCCTCAAAGATACGATCGGAACGATCCACCGCAGCAAATACCGCATGCAGACGATAGTAGTCTTCCATCTTAATAGGATCGAACTTGTGATGGTGACACTGGGCACACTGCACGGTGGTGCTCTGAAACACATTGAAGACTGCGGACACCATTTCATCCCGGTCGTGATGCTTGGCAATACGACCGTCCAATTTGTCCTCACCCACTTCATAATGACCCACGTGATCCCAGGGACCCGCAGCGAGGAAACCTAGCCCAATGATTCCATCGGAGTCGCCGGGAAAAAGCACATCGCCCGCGACCTGTTCCTGGACGAAACGACCATAGGGTTTATCCTCGTTGAAACTGCGAATGACATAGTCCCGGTAAGGCCATGCGTTGAGGCGGAGCTTATCTTTATCGTATCCATGTGTCTCGGCAAAACGAGCCAGATCCAACCAATGCTGAGCCCACTTTTCGCCAAACTCAGGTGAATCAAGATAGAGATCGATCAAAGACTGCCAGATTTCATCATGCGTCTTGACTGACTTCGAAGACTCATAATCAACCACAAATCGCTCCACTTCTTCCGGGACCGGTGGCAATCCTGTCAGGTCGTAGCTAAGCCGACGGATCAATGCACGAGGATCTGCTTCACCTACCGGTGTGAGTTTCTTCTCCAGCAGTTGTTGATCAATAAACGCATCCAGAGGGTGATCGGTTCGCTTTCCGGGGACGCTCGTTTTCTGAATCGGTTTCAATGACCACCAATTGAGATCTCGCGGCGGATCGTCCTTGAGTACCCGCTCTTCGGGCCACGGAGCTCCGGTGTTGATCCAATCGAAGACAAGATCCACTTCATTCTCACTCAGTGGATCTCCCCCATCAGGCATAGCGGGAACCAGTCCAGAAAT